>JADFIX010000478.1:2261-4454 GCA_022566435.1 Planctomycetota bacterium | reverse complement strand
ACCGCGGTCGCCGACAGGTATTCTTCAAGGCGCTGATCAAGCAGGCGTGTCGCCAAGAGGAGTTCATTCTCGGGGGAAAGCGGTCTGGCGACTAGATCCTCTAGCTTTTCCTCAGTCTCCCAGGCGGCTCCGATCGTGACCGCGCGGATTCGAACGCTGTCGGGCATCAGGTAAAGTCCCAGTCGGTCGATGCTGTATCGTGAGGGAACCGCACCGACAAATCCGATGAGCACGACCATCATTCCGGCCGCTACAACTCCGGGTTGGACAACGCGATGCCCTCGAATCAGCCCGCCTGGCTCGAGCCAGTAGCTACCGCATTCGGCGCACCGTTCGCCTGCCGATCGACACTCGTAACCACAGGCCGCGCACAATTGCTCATTCCCGACCCGACGGATTGAGCTGGCATATGCGATAGATCCGCCCACAATTCCTAGAGTCATCATGATCAGGATAGGAATTGCCATCGGGCTGTATCCCATTAGAGAAATTACGACGACAACCGGCGGAAAAGCACAGCCGCTCTTGAACATCGCCCCGAATAATCTTGGCAAGAACTGTGGGCGCTGCATGAGCGCGAACGCACGGAACTGGAACCGGAGGAATCCCCAGACAGTCACGCCAATGGTCACGGTGGTACGGCCAATGCTGATCGGAACCGAGTACGGAATTCCGAGGCGCGATTGAGCAGCATTCAGAAACCAGGCCGTCGCCGCCGCACAGCCAAACGCCCCAAACAGCCAAGCATTCCATGGTATAATGATCGCCGGTTGGATAAACCAGCGGGAAGCATGGCCCGTGTTGACTCGCTTGCTTCGCATTAGATCTGAATCCATGGCTCGGTAATCGAACGAGGTTCAGAGTAGCCGAAAACTTCGGCTCGGGCCATCGTGGGAGAACGTCGAACCGCTAGATAGACGGACGACACCGACTTGGACGGTGTCTGTGACGACAGCGACATCTGTCCCGGCTTCGATGACTTCGCAAACGTCGACGGTGATACCGTGCCGGACGGCTACGACAACTGCCCGCAGGGCGCACCATCTGCGACGACGCCAATCCCTGCACGGATGATTCCTGCGATGATGCCGGGAATACCGGCTGCGTGTTCACCAGCAACACAGCTTCGTGCGATGACGGCGACGCCTGTACGACCGGCGACACCTGTTCGGCCGGCGCGTGCGTCGGCGGCGCCCCGCCTAACTGCGATGACGGGAACGTCTGCACCGACGATTCCTGCGACTCGGCCAGCGGCTGTGTGAACGCGCCGGACCCCACCAACGAGTGCCGCGACGGGAACGTCTGAACCGACGACTCCTGCAACCCGAACGCGGACTGCGTAAGCGTCAACAACACGGCTCCGTGTGACGACGGCGACGCCTGCACGACCGGCGATACCTGCTCGGCCGGCGCGTGCCAGCCTGGGACGACGCCGCTGGACTGCGACGACGTCAACCCGTGCACGGACGATTCCTGCGATTCGCAGACGGGCTGTGTTTCCACGAACAACTCGGCTTTGTGTGACGACAACGACGCCTGCACGACCGCCGACACGTGTTCGGCCGGCGCGTGCGTCGGCGGCGTCCCGTCTGACTGCGATGACGGGAACATCTGCATGGACGATCCCTGCGATTCGGCCAGCGGTTGCGGAAACACCAACAACACGGCTTCGTGCAACGACAACGACGACTGTACGGTAGGCGACGTTTGTGCAGCCGGGACGTGCGAGGTCATCGCCGACCATATCAGGTCCATATCAGGCGGTTTCTCAATGCAAACGTAATGCCTGGTTCGCAGGGACGAGGCTGAGGATTAGATTCGATGGCGGGGCGGCGGGGCCGCGGGCGAGACCGACCCCACTGGACAGTTGAATCGTCGCGACGGACAATCGGTGCACTATGTTGTTGCGCCCCCTGACACTTCTACCATTAGCGTTTGTCTTGGGTACCGGCAATATCGGCAGCACGTCCGCCGAGCCGGGCGACAAGCTCCTGACGTTCGCCAATCCCGTGACATACGAGATCACGCAACGGATCACCGTGGCCAACGGCGATGTGTCGGCGCTCGACCTTCTGGAGTTGAATCTTCTGATTCCACTGGATTGGCCGGAGCAAAGGGTCACTCGCATCAAGACGACTGGGGACGACACCGTCCGGCTCAAAGACGTGAACGAACTCGGAAAGATCGTTCGAA
>JADFIX010000478.1:0-2251 GCA_022566435.1 Planctomycetota bacterium | reverse complement strand
AGGCAAACGTGCTGCCGAAGCCCGGTGAAACTCGATCGCTGGCGGTCACGTATCGTGTCACGCGCCGCGAGGTGCGCACCGACGCCGCGGCGTTGACAGCGCGCACCCGCCATACCACGTATGACAAACACGACCCGGATTACCTTCTATATACGCGACCTGAGATGCTTATTGAGACGCACGCGCCAGCCATTATCGCACTTGCGGCCAATCTCAAGAGAGGAAACGACGGGCCATACTTGTTTGCGAGGGCGGCGTACGACTACGTTGTCGATCACACCGAGTACGTGAGTCCGTCTCCAAGCCATGGGGCGGTGCAGTGCCTGTCATTGGGAAAGGCAGATTGCGGATCGTACACGGCGTTGTTTGTGGCTCTATGCCGGGCCGGTGGCGTGCCGGCGCGACCGATCGCAGGTTGCTGGGCGCAGGGGGAGAATCAGTGGCACTGCTGGGCTGAATTCCTCATTCCCGATGTGGGTTGGATTCCGGTAGATCCTTCCGCCGGGGACCGCGGCACCAAGCAGCGCGCGTACTATTTCGGTAATCTCGACAGCAACCGCGTGTCGTTGGCCAAGACCTTTAACCTGACGGTGGATACCACCAAGGGTAGCACCGATCTGGGTTTCGCGCAGGTGGGCACCTGGTGGTGGTATCCCGCGCCGGGTAGCACCGGCTCGCAAATGACTGTGCAGCACCTACTACTGGGTAAGCCCACCGCCCGCTGAATCAAGGAACCGAGCCATGTGCGCACGAACAGTCCGCGGCGAATCTGGGCAGTCAACTGAGTGTCTTTCCCGGCCCCAGAGGCCGAGCGGTAATCGCAAGTGTGAGGTCCAAAGTACATGGAAACCCAAGAGCGATCCGGCCACCGGTTGATCGTGTTCGACGGTGTGTGCAACCTTTGTAACGCAGCGGTGCGCTGGGTGATCGAGCACGATCGTCACGGCGCGTTCCGCTTCGCCTCTCTACAGTCGGAGGCGGGTCGCGAAGCACTTGCCGCCGCAAGCGCTCCGCTGGATCTGCCCGACAGCGTCGTGCTTATCGACGAGGCCGGGGTCCATGCCCGTTCGGATGCTGCGATTCGCATCACGCGGCACCTGGGCCTGCCTTGGTCCCTACTGTCCGGCGCTCGGCTTGTGCCGCGTCCGATTCGCGATGCCGTTTATTCCGGGATCGCCGGCAATCGCTACCGCTGGTTTGGTCGGCGCGAAACGTGCATGGTGCCCACGTCCGAATTCTTGGACCGCTTTCTCGACACGGATAAACCGAAAACGCTCGAGCCAGTCAGCTCGTCAGGCCCGCCCGATGCCATGTTTCAGAGTTCGGCGGCCGTCGCATCGGCCACACAACAACAAGTGCGACAATCGCGGGTGCAGCTCGCAAACCAGTTTCTGTTGCGTATCGTGTTTGTGTACTTGTTCATTTACATCTTCTGCTTCCCCGTCGGCTGGATCCCCGGCACCGAGTGGCTCGACGAGCAGTACGTGAATCTAAAACAGGTCGTAATCCCCGCGTTGGCGCGTGTCGTCTTCGCCTATGACATCACGATATTTCCCGCCGGCAGCGGCGACACGACATATAATTACGTCGAGGTCTTTACCTTCGCGATGATCGCGCTCCTCGGAGCGTTGGGTTGGTCTTTCATAAAACGCGGCAAGCCCGTATCGCAACGCACGCACGATCTAATGCGCACCTATGTTCGGTACTGCCTCGGCGCCTTCATGCTCAGCTACGGCTGGGCCAAGCTACTCCCCGTTCAATTTGGCGTTCCCGGGCCCGATCGAATGATGACTCCCATCGGCGACACCTCCCCCATGGGGTTGCTCTGGACGTTCATGGGTGCGAGCCCCGCGTATACGATGTTCGCCGGATTCGGTGAGGCTCTCAGCGGATTTCTTTTGCTGTGGCGACGGACGGCGTTGCCGGGGGCGCTGCTCGCTGCAGGCGTCATGCTAAACGTCGTCGCACTCAACTTCTGTTACGACGTGCCGGTCAAACTGTTCTCGATACATCTGATGCTGATGGCTGTTTTTGTCATCGTGCCTGATGCCGTGCGATTGTTGAGCGTGCTTCTGTTCAACCTACCGGCGCAGCCCCGTGTACTGCGCCCGTTTCCGATTAATCGCAAGTGGCTCCGGCATACACGCGTACTCGCCAAAGTCGCGTTCGTTTACCTCGTGGGGGTGGTCCCCGCGTTGACGAGCTACGAGTCTCTCAAGACCACCGGCTGGCTGATGCCGCGCACACCCTT
>JADFIX010000477.1 GCA_022566435.1 Planctomycetota bacterium | reverse complement strand
ATCCATCGTGGGGGAACCAGCGTCCCATGCGCAAGAGCGACGCTTCGACAAACGGGTCATAGTTGTAGGTAATGAAGTGTGACCTCGGAAACTTCTCAAAGAACCTCTGATAGCTGCTGCTTCTTGCTGCCCCGTTTGAGCGAATCAGCCGCGGAACCGCGTAATAGGTAGCCTTCATCAACTCATCATAGAGTCGCGTCGCTGGAGCATAATTGCCGCTTTCGAGCGCCTCATGGAACCACGCTTCGATTGAATCGCACGTAGTTGGATCGCGATCCGGGAAACAAAGCGTCGCGAGCTCCGCTACGAGAGGAAACCCGACGTTAAACTCATAAGGGCCCCACATCGAGTTGGCCTGTATCGACCCTACTTCGGAACCCACGTCTTTAAGGAACCCGGCTCCTACGACGAAAGCATATTCAACTTCATCGCGATTCATCTGACCATCCTCGTTCCCCTGTGACTGCATATCCACTTCCGTCATTTTGAAGACGCCCGCCTGGTTGTCTTGCTACGCTCAGGCCGCTAATCACGGTATACAGGGTTAACCCCACTGACTGTAACGAATCGACATGTTTCTCTACGGCCAGGCGTTTGGTAATTCAAAGGATCACCGGGTGCTCTCATTCTCGGATACGTGATTAGGACCTTATCGGTAGCCCGCGTCAAGGCCACGTAGAACAGTCTCTTCCGTTCCTCTAGATCCGCTCCCGTTGCCTGGCCCGGGAGCCATGCGTCTTCCAGGCCTGGCATTACAACAGTGTGCTTTGTTAGACCCCGTAGTGTCCAAAAATACAAACGCGCCTAAACGGCGGACTCACAACGAGTTACGACTCCGCGTGTCTTCGTGTAGAATCGCGTTCATGAACGTATTTCAACCATGGCAACTCCTTCTCGTGACGCTCGCGGGCTGGATCAACCGGCAGCAGCAGGACGTTGTCGCCTACATTCAGGAGGAGAACCGGACGAAGAACAAGCTCAAAGGTAAGCGGATTCGATTCACGAACGATGAACGTAGGCGCCTCGCGGTCAAAGGAAAAATCCTGGGCCGAGGAGTGCTACGGGAGGTCGCGTCGATCGTCACGCCGGACACCATTCTGGCCTGGCATCGCAAACTCATCGCTCAGAAATGGGACTATAGCAAGAGGCGCGGACCGGGTCGCCCACCCGTCAAGGAGGAGATTGCCAAGCTCACGGTCCGCATGGCACGGGAGAATCCGAGCTGGGGCTACACGACGATCATGGGTGCGCTGTTCAACCTCGGCCATGTGGTGGCCCGTGAAACGGTTCGCAACATTCTCAAAGCGCACGGCATCGAGCCAGCTCCGGATCGGAGCAAACGACTGCCATGGTCGACGTTCTTGAAGGCCCATTGGGAATCGATGGGCGCCACGGATCTGTTCACCGTGGAAGTGTGGACGATGAACGGCCTCGTGCGATACTACGTTCTGTTCTTCATCAAGCTGTCAAGCCGACGAGTACATGTTGCCGGAATCACGGCCAATCCACACGCGAATTGGATGTAACTCTTCAGCCGTCTGCAGTATCCGTGTCGGGTATCGAGACCGCGAAGCTTCAGTGTGCGGTAAACGCTCATCAGAATCGCCTGCGTGGCCGCGCCGCGATCCGAGCGGTTCGACTGGCTGTTCTTGCGCAGGATGACGGCCGGGCGAATCTGCCGCTCGGCGAAGTGGTTCTCGAACGGCACGTCGGCATAATCCGTGGACCGCCGCAGCAGAGGCAGCGTTTCAAACGATGCGTTTCCACGACGAGATTCCGAAGGGCCTGATCGGCCCGCTTGCGCTCGGTGATGTCGCGAAAGGTGCCCATAAGCACCCGCCGCCCGCGATACGTTATCGCTGGCAAGACAAGCGGCTCCTGCACCGGCACCGGGCGTAGAAACAAGGATCGGGCTCCCCACGAGTCCGGCCGCGTCCGCTACGTCTTGAGAAGTCTCGCTCTCCAGAAACCGCGACGACCAAGAATCTTCCCCGCCCGTTGCGGCGTAAAGGAACTCACCAATCCAATCGGGTAGAAGTCCACTGGGGTCTCCATACTTGTTTGGGTTAGACCGAAGGTACTCGTAGGAATTCATCCCGTCGCCGTACTGGAGTTCGTAGGCCATGGAGACGGTGACGACCGGGTTGGCCGCGTTGTGGGACAGGCTCCGCTGAAGCACGACGCCTACGCCGTTCGGGTCGCGATGCATGAACTTGCCGTTTTGGGGTTGTAAATGGCCGACGCCGGCGTCACGCTGCCGGCCAGCAGAAATGTCAATACCGAGACAATCGAGAGTATACGCCGGTGACGATGCATGAATCTCATGGTCTAGCTCCTTGATTCGGAATGCGCGGACCCGGTGCCGCGGAAATGACACCGCGATTGCGTATCTGTTGTCGTGGCGCGCCCTGACCGATGCCGCGGTTCGTCTTGTGTATGACCGGCCGGACAAAGCGCGCTAATGCCTGATTTCGACGATTCTGTCCCTGCAAATATGCCTGGAATTCCGGCATGAATTATCCCGGCCTGTCGAAGCTTCCACCCGGGCTCGCAGGTCGCCGGCCGGGAGTTCCCGAAACTGGAAATACCACACCATGGCCCTGCGCTGCCAAGGCCGACTGCTACCGACTTGCCCGATGTGCGGTCGGAATCGTCGGCATACCCGGAACCATAAGACGGAGGTCGGTGCGACGTTGTCGTTCGTGCTGCTGATAGAATGCCTCGACTTCCCTCGCGACCTACTCCGCGCGATGCTCGGCCTCCAGCTTTTCAATGACCCGGGCGGTCTGCTCGTAGTGATAGTTGGCGCTGTAGTTTCGCGGTGACATCCGTTTGGCGATATCGGAGCAGCGAAGCGAGTCATAGGGCCGGCCGGAGAAGAAGAGATTGTCGCCGCGCGTGGTCAGGAAAACGGCCAGTTCCTCACGCGGAGTGAGCGACTCCAGGTAGTTACTGCCGTCGCGTTCGGCGTCGTTCCATTCTCTGGGAAAGTGCCTGTAGGAATCGTCCGAAAAGCTGCCGTATCCCCGGGTCGTGCCTTCGATGTTGAATCGTTCACCGGTGTCGGGATCCTCCCAACGAAGGAAGCTGTGATCGACCGAGGTCACCAGTTTGAGCGGATAACCCCTGGCGACGTCCGATGGCGATGTAGACCACGGGCATCGAAGTACAAGTGCCGCCGGTGCCGTCCAGCAGCGTTGATGAATAGGTCTTGGGAGCGGGTGAAATCAAAGCCGCTGGGATCGTCGTAGGGCGTGATCTGATCCGGGTTGTAACGAACGCCGAGGTCTTATTGGAGGGTCATGGCCATCCTAAACATGGCAAACTCGCCCCACGAGTTGTTGTACTCGTCCGGATGTTGTTCGAATCGGTGGCGATTGCGCTGGGTCTCATAGGCCACGTACCCTGCCCATACGTCGAGCTTGGCGAGTAGCGCCTTGCGATCGATGTGCTGTGAGCCGGGTAGCCCGTCCGCACACGCGAGGTTGAGCGCGGCGATATCGACCTTGGCCAGCTCGTCGTCGGAGAGCCCGATCAGTTCGTCGAGGGTGAGCGTGGCCGACAGGGCGATGGGCTCGGCCGCCGTGTGCGTAGCCGTGGCCATCACCGCCACGATGCTTGTGAATACGATTAAGAAGAAACCGTGGTCGTTGACCGGTCGATTCATCAATTTTCCCAATTGTGACACGAACTAGCGCTGAGACAGTTCTCCGTAGTGGTTTATCGGATAAAGTGAAGACACAATCAGTGTATGGTGCATGTGCACGATGAAATAGGCATTCACTCCGACCGTGGATCGGGTCGCGGGCATGTTCTTGGGGTTTGATGCCGATCAGGCCGATCTCGCACCTAATCGACAAGTTGGTCACCGCTTGCTGACCTCATGATCCACTGCTCGGTCAGGGCGCGGCATATAGAATCGTCGGACCGCTGACCACATAAAAAAACCGAAGCCGGACGCTGTGACGCCGGCCTCGGCCTAATTTCATGTACAAAATCGACCGCGCGCGAGCGGATTGCGATAAGTCGCCCGGACGATTCGATCCCACCGCAAATTGTGCTAGGTGGTCGTAAGACCCTGCCCCGCACTATCGTCATCGAGGCTGATGAAGAACGCTGAAATCAGCGTTTGCGTAAGTGTGGACGTCGTGGCCTCCAAACCCGCGAGGACGGTATCCCGCACCGCGGGATCACAACCGCTGATCTGGAAGGCCGAGCCGCCCACCGCGACGGCGGTCACAAGCTTGATAAACCTTTGCCATGGAGTTCTTGTCGTCATCGCTCATGCTCCTCGTGAAGGGCTTCTCGACGAGCCCAGCCGTGTTCTGCATCGATCAATCCGGCTGTTAGCCGGTTTCCGACCGCCGCACAGAGGGACGTCGGACATTTTAGTACTTTATCGGACAGCAAGGCAAGCCCGATATACCTCTTGATACCACTTCGGCGGCAAGGCGGCTGCAGTTTAG
>JADFIX010000476.1 GCA_022566435.1 Planctomycetota bacterium | reverse complement strand
TCCTCGACAGTCAGAATGATCCCGCCCGCCGAGCGTGCGGCCTCCAGGATCGGTACCGCGTCGAGCGGAAAGGTATAAACATCGAAAACGTTGCAGGCGAGCCCGCTTTCCGCCAACCGGTCGGCCGCCGCGAGCAGGGTATGAAGAATATAGCCGCTACCGACCAGGGTGATTTTATCGCCGCGGCGTAGGCATTTGCATCCGCCGATTTCGAACGTCTCATCCATGGCGTAGATGAAATCGGTCGTCGGACGATGTGTTCGCAGGTAACAAAGCCCGTCGATGTTGGCCATCAACTCGACGCATCGATAGGCACAAACCGCGTCGGCCGGGTGGAACACATGGCAGATGGGTCCGCCGCGTCCGGAATCCGCGTGGGTCATGCTGCGAAAGTAGGCCATGTCCGACAGGGACATCTGAGACGGACCGTCCGCGCCGAGCGAAACGCCCGCGTGAGATCCGACGAGTTTGACATTTGCCCGGCTGATGGTGGCCAAATCGATCTGATCCACGGCGCGGGCCAGGAATTTTGCGAAGGTGCTGGCGAAGGGAATCTTGCCGGCGACCGCCATGCCGACGGCCGTGGTGACCATGTTTTGCTCGGCGATTTTGCACTCGAAAAATCGCCGGGGATGAGCCCGGGCAAACTTGTCGGAAAAGGTCGAGTTACTGACGTCACCGTCCAGGGCGACGATGCGCGGGTCGACATCTCCTAGGGCGACCAACGCCGCGCCGTAGGCCCCACGCGTCGCGAGTTTTTTTTGCTGGAGCGCGTCTTCCAGGCCGACGCGGCACAGCGCATCGCCGAAGCCGCCAAGTTCAATCCTGCTAATCTTTTCTGGTGCGGCACCGGCATCGGTCGGCACCCTAGGCCGGCCAACCGATCCGTCGGCCGCTTTCAGCTTGGCACCCGTTTTGTCCAACTCCGCCAAGACCGACTCCAGGTTACCTTTGGGAATCGGCTTACCGTGGTAGTTCTTACCGAGCATGGAATTGACGCCCCAACCCTTTACGGTACGAGCGACCAGCGTCGCCGGCTTATCGACCCGTTCGGCTTCGTCGAACGCCTGGGCAATCGCTTCTGGATCGTGCCCGTCCAGCTCGATGACATGCCAGCCGAAGGCCGCCATTTTCGCCGCGATGGCCTCCGCCGATTGCTGCGGCGACGTCGGCCCCGCCTGCCCTTGCCCGTTGCAACTGAACACCGCACAGACGTTGGTGAGACCATGATCCATAATAAAGTCGGCCGCTTCCCAAATCTGGCCTTCTCGCGACTCGCCGTCACCGCAGATCACATAAATACGTTTGTCGATTTTATCGATCTTGGCCGCGAGACCCAGACCCGCCGCCACGGAAAGGCCTTGCCCGAGCGAACCGGTGGCGGCGTCGAAAAACGGGAACCCCTCGACCGGGTTCGGATGACCGTCCAGCACGCTTTCGAGCGTGCGAAGAGATGCCAGATCGTTGACAGTAAGCGCTCGGGCGTCCTCTTTCGTCTTGCCGACGACACCGCCCAAGTCGGCGTAGGCCGCATAGATCACCGGTACCGCGTGACCGATCGAAAGCACCAAGCGATCGTTTCCGCGGTGCCACGGATCGCTCAGGTCGTACCGCATGCGGCGATACATGAGTTCGACGACCACATGCACAAGCGCCTGGCCGGTGGACGGGTGTCCCGACCCGGACGCAGTCGTCATTCGCAACACATGTTTGCTCAGTTGAACCGCTTTGGCTTGGGTTGCGCTCGTCGTCGGCACAGTTATCTCCTGCCCTGGATCCACCTGGATCTGCGTCATACTTGGCTCCAAAAGCTGGAATCAACGCGTTGTCTCGCTCCGCTGCCAGAGTAGCGTTGTGGTGGCGTGGAATCAAGTGCCGACGCATCGAAGACGCGCGTAAAGAATCGATGTCTTGTGAGACGCGAAGAAGTCACACCATAAACAAGCGAAACTGTACAGCATTGACGCGATCAGGCGGTCGTTGACGGACTTCGGCTTTCATCCGGCGTGAGATGGTGCAGGGAATCTTCATTCTCCCTTCAACAACGGGGTGCGTGAAACCCGGAATTCTCGCAGCCCAGGGAGACTTCTCGGCAGCTCCCCGGTTTGGGCGATTGTCGGCCGACGGGGATTGGATTGGCGTCTCGATCAAGAACATACAAAAAGCTGGGAAATAATCACAAACGACGCGAGCGTTTGCGCTATTCACCTCGAAACACCGGTTTTCGCTTCTCGATGAAGGCCCTGACCCCCTCCCGATGGTCGTGCGTCTGACCGGCGGTTTGCTGAAGCATGGCCTCGTAGTCGAGCTGCGTTTCCAGGTCCGAAGTCCAGGCGGCATTGATGGCCCGTTTGATCAGCCCGATCGCCCGGGTCGCCATGGACGCCAGTTTGGTCGCAAGCTCCGTCGTGGCTGCCAGCAGATCGGCGTCCGGCACCACACGGTTGACCAAACCGATTCGCAGCGCCTCGTCCGCCTCGATCTTACGTCCGGTGCAGGCCATTTCCATCGCCCGGGCCACGCCGATCAGCCGTGGCAGCATGAAGGTGCTTCCCGAATCGGGCACCAGGCCCACTTTGACGAACGCTTGGATGAAACTCGCCGATTCGGCGGCGATCCGCATGTCGCACGCCAGAGCCAGGCTGCAACCCGCGCCCGCCGCGACGCCGTTGATCGCCCCGATGATCAGCTTTTCCATCGTTCGCATCTTGGTGATGATCGGGTTGTAGTGATCCCGCAGGTGCTGCGTGAATTGAACGGGTTCGTCCTTCGTGTAGCGATCCTTGACGTCGGCCAGGTCCTGACCGCTGCCGAATGCCCGACCCGCACCGGTGAGGATCACACATCGTACAGTTTTCTCTTTTTCGGCGGCTCGCAGCGTTTTTTTGAGAGCCGACAACATATCGTCGTTGAAAGCGTTCAACACGTCCGGCCTGTTTAACGTAATGGTCCGAACGCCCTTGTCGTCGTGAACGAGAATCGATTCCTCGCTGCCCATATCCAATCTCCGTTTAAATCGCGATTCGCGTGCGGCCCCAAGAGGCGCGCCGGTTTCGGGTGCCATGCTTCCCGCGAAGCTAAAAGCATGCGGAGGCTTGGGTCCCCCGCCCTACTTCCCTTTGAATTCCGGGTCTCGTTTTTCGAGAAACGCCTTCATGCCTTCCTTCTGATCTTCCGTCGCAAAGAGCGAGTAGAAGAGCTTTCGCTCATACTCTAGCCCATCCGAAAGTGAAAGATCATGAGCTTTCAGCACGGCTTCCTTGGCCAGCTTCACGGCCACCGGAGGTCGCGTGGCAATCTCATGGGCGAGCCGCATTGCTTCTTCCAGAAATTCCTCTTTGGAAACGACGCGGGTGACCAGCCCGGCGTCGTACGCTTCCTTTGCGCTCATGAAGCGGCCCGTGAGAATCATTTCCATCGCCCGGTGTTTGCCGATCGCGCGGGTCATCCGCTGCGTGCCACCCGCACCGGGGATCACGCCGATCTTGATTTCGGGCTGGCCGAACTGGGCCACAATCATATCGCACAGCATCGCCAGTTCGCACCCGCCGCCCAGGCAGAATCCGCTGACCGCCGCGATGATCGGCGTGCGCACCTGTTTGATCCGCAGCCATCGTGCCAGATTGTTGTCGTTGTACATGTCGAGAAACGACGCTTCGGCCATGTTGCCGATGTCCGCCCCGGCGGCGAATGCCCTTTCGTTTCCGGTCAGTACGATGATGTGAATGTTCGCATCGCCGTCGAACCCTTCCAACGCCTCGATCAGCGCGTCCATCAATTCGTAAGACAGCGCATTGAGCACCTTCGGCCTGTTCAACGTGACGATGCCGACATGCCCATCCGTATTGGTTTTGATCGTATCGCTCATGATGACGTGGATTCTGCACACGATGGCAACAAATGCAAGGCATGAGGTTTCGGAGCGACGTAGCGAAGAAAGCGAGCGTGACCAGATTCGTACGGTGGGTCATTTGACCACTGCGGTAAACATCTTTCGAAACGCTGAAATACCTATTGATGCGGAGTCTCCGTATTCTTCCCGATCCAACTCAGCAATCGATTCTTAGTCCCGGCAGGGACCTGGGCACTTAGCCACGAGCGTGAGCCCGTGGAACGAAGACAGCGGAAACGCACAAGCCCCGGACGGGCGCGTGAGCCGCCATGGCTCAGGACTAAGTCAGTAAACGGTGAGGTAAAGAAAGACCAGCTATAGGCAGTCAAGGCTGAAGTAGAAGAATTCTGTTTTTGTGCTCTTTGACAAGTGAAAATTCCTCAGGATTTTCCGCCCGGGCGGCGGGTCAGGGAATCCCAGCGATCGGTTAGGATGCGCCAGGCAACGTGGCAGAGCTTGAGGGCCACGGCGGTTACGGCAGATCGGTGGGGTAATCCCTCGCCTCGCCTTGCACCGTTCCAAGCCCCAGATCGCCCTAGCCCGGGTTGCGCAGTTTGGGAAGTGAATCTGGCTTGGCGATAGCGCAGACG
>JADFIX010000475.1 GCA_022566435.1 Planctomycetota bacterium | reverse complement strand
AGATCAGATTCAGCCGATTCTTAATACGGATTGTTTTCGTTGTCATCGCGTCGGCGGCGAGGCGGATCTGGCGGGCATCGCATGGCAAGTAGGCGAAGAAGTTGCGTTCGAATTTCTCGTCAATCAACCCAGCAGTCTGAACCCGAATCTCACGCTGGTCGTGCCCGGCGACGCGGAATCGAGCTTGCTGTACCTCAAAGTCGCTTCCGACGCGCCTCCCGTCGGCGTTCGCATGCCCCTGCGCGAAGCACCGTTATCCGCGGGATCGATTGGACTAATCCGCGACTGGATCGACCAGGGAGCACTAAACAATTAGGTCTGTCCTCCGCGCTGGTCCGCCGTTTCATGCGCGGACGCCAGTGGGGAAGAAACCGATGCGATCTTTTTTGGAAACGCCGCTAGTCTTCGTCTTCCGCCAATCGCCAAGTGGTATCCGGATTGTATTTTGACATGGACTTGACAATTGCGTGCGTCTCTTCGCCCAAGTCCTTCTCGTACACCTTGCCCTGGCGACTCACAAGGAAGGTCATGATTCCCGACGAATCGTAATCGGCCGGACAGGCGACCAGAGCGAAACCCGCGATCATGTTGCCGTTAATGATGTAGCTGTATTCGCCGCCGGGGGGATATGCGCCCTGCCCTGTTAGGATTTTGAAGAAGTAGCCGTGGTACGGGAGCTTGGCGCTGTCGGTTTTTTCCATCGCGTCGAGAAAAGCCGTTGCGTCCGCAAGCAAAGGACCGAACGGACTGAGCTCGTCGTCCGTTCGCGTCGGCGCGCACGAAGTGTCAGGCCTGCATGACGGTGCCCGATTCGGGAACCACGATGCCGGCGATGAGATTGAGCAAGGTCGTCTTCCCCGAGCCGCTTGGACCGATGATCGCAACTTGCTCTTGCGCCCTGATGACCAACTCGGGAACAAGAAGCCGAACCCCCGCGCGCCCGTACGTAAACTCAAGAGCGCCTATTCGAATCAAAATGTAGGTAGACATCGGCCGGCAGGTCGCCGGAAATGCTCGCTGCCAAGCGGTCGTAGATAACCGCCTCGTCCCGCCCGTCAAACGCGCGACATATATTATACAGCAATGCGCCCAATTCCGCGCTTGCATCCAGCTGTGTCAACAGCAAGCATGCCCGCGCCCCTCGACCGCGCCATGCAGGCACATCCTACCGAAACCGAAGATGGGGTGTGGAACAAGTCGTCCAGCGCCACACGGACGAACACGGAGACAGAACCACTTTCATGATCGCAGTTTGGCGCCATGTAAACGTGGCGCATAGGGACGATGGCGCACCCGGGAAAACGTGGCCAGCAGCGCCCGAAGGCTGGCCACGGCAAGTGAGCCGAGCCGGAGGATTCGAGTTGGGCGTTATGTTGCTTCGTGCCGCGACACATTCCTACGGCGTGGCACCCTTGCCGACAGGTCGATAGTCGATGCCTAGTTCATGGCACAAAAATACATAGACATCCACGGACTGCGCGATTCTCTCGTTGAGTGGCGTGCCGCCGCCGTGTCCGGAGTCGTCGCTCGTACGGAGCAAGACCGGCGACGACGTCGCTTGAAGACGGGCGGTCATCTTTCGCGATTGCATCGGGTCGACCCGCGGATCATTGGCCCCGGTGAGAAAGAGCACCGGAGGATACGTCACGCCGCCCTTGACGTTGTGGTACGGCGAATAGGCGTAGAGCGCCTTGAATTGCGCGGGAATCTTGACCGTGCCGAACTCCGGAATGTTGAAGGCGCCGTTGGGCGAAAGCTCCACGCGAAGCATGTCGTAGATGCCCACGTGCGATACGACGGCCTTGACCAGCGTAGGATTCTGAACCATCGTCGCCCCCATGAGCAACCCGCCGTTGCTGCCGCCGATGATCGCGAGTTTGCTCGAAGACGTATAACGCCGCTCGATCATGTGGCGGAGAACGGAAGCGAAGTCGTCGAACACGTTCTGCTTTTTCGTGAGGTTTCCTTGCAGATGCCATTGTTCGCCATACTCGCCACCGCCGCGGAGATTCGCCACGGCGTAGATCACACCCTGATCGAGCAGAACGCGAATGCCCGGCCGAAACCGCGGGCTCAGACTCACCCCGTATCCGCCGTAGCCGGAAACCACGCATGGATTCGAGCCGTCCAGCCGGACGCCCTTGGGCATAAGGATGTTGACCGGAACCTTGGTACCGTCTTTCGAGGTCGCGAATTCACGTATGACCTTGATATCGCTGAAATCGACCGGCGATTCGGTCGCCAGTGAGGTCTTCACGGTCTCGCCCGTCTTCACGTTGAAGTCGTACCAGGACGTGGGCTCAATGAACGAGTTGCTGGAAAAGAAAATGTTGTCGCCGCCCCGAGCCGTCAGCCCACCTACGGATGAAACGGGAATCTGCTTCGGTCCGGCAACCTGTCGACCGCGGCGATCGAAGACCCGAATCTCCGACGGCCCGCCCAGTTGATACTTCACGTAGAGCCGTGCGCCGGTCGCGAGAATGCTCGGCGCGCCCATGAAACTGGAAACAATCGTGTCCTTACCTTCTTTGACGACCGTTTCCGCCGTGCTCACTTCGAGCGTGGGTATGGTCACCCGGAGGATTTTCCCGCGGGGTGCCTTGTCACGCGATAATACGAACAGGTCGTCATTCGGTCCGAACGTCGCCTGGAGCGTACGGTCGCCGAACCGACTGAACTGATGCCAATCGCCGCCGGGCATGCGAAGATAGTGGGCAAACTCACCTCCATCGCCGTCCTGCACGGTCGCGAGTAGCCGCCCGGTCGCAAGGTCAATATCCAGTTGAACCTCCGCGATCCGCGGAAAGTCCTTGCCGATTTCGTAACGATCACTCTCCGTCGATGTACCGAACGCGTGAAAATAAACCTGCTGATAGAAATCCTTGTCGGCCGCGGGTCGTTCGGTGCCGCGCGGATAGCGAGTGTAGTAAAAGCCGGAACCGTCGGGCGCCCATGCGACATCGCCCCCTGCGGTGCCCCCGTTCACACGAGGAATCACCTCGTGAACCTGCCGTCCCGTCGAACTGTCGTAGACATGAACGTCGCCGGACTCGGTTCCACCTTTAGACAACGAGACGGCCACAAGCTTTCCGTTCGGCGAGGGAACAAACCAGTCGATCGAGGTCCCACCGGTCGGATCGAGGGTGTTGGGATCGACGAGCGAACGTGCCGACTCGGCGTCATATGCCGAATCCATGACCACGAGAAACGACTGTTGCTTGGGAGGCTGACGCTTGATGGCGAAAAGCCTCTCGCCGCGGTGGGACAATGAAGAATAGCTGACGATTTTCGCTGCGAGGATTTCGGTGACCCGCGCGCGGATCGCTTTCACATTGGGAAGCTTATCGAGTACTCCTCGGGCGTGGGCATTCTGGGCATCGCTCCATTGACTGACCTTGGGATCGTCGGCTTTCTCCAGCCAGCGATAGTCTTCGGACACCTGGACGCCATGAAAGGTGTCGGTCACCCGTGCCTTTTCGGTCGGTGGCGGTCCCCCCACGGCGACGGCGGCTGTGACGACGAAAAATGAAGCGACGAAGCGATGCATGGTCATGATGCGACTCCTCCTGAAGATTCGACTTCCGTAATCGGCAGCGTTGGCGAAAAAACCGCCAAACTCCCGAGAAAACCGCGACCGGCAACGGCCACCCGCCACCGCCCTCACGCGGCCGACATCCCGATAAGTTACGCGATCGTACCGGTAGCGGCAACATGTTTCATTCGGTCGCCACAGGAACGGGTGCATCCCCAAATGGGTGGCGAATCTGCGGATGGCAGTGTGTAGGTTTTTTGATGCAGCCGCGGAGCGGCGAAAGGTCCGATAGGGGTAGGAAGGACCGGTTGAATACCCCGCCCCCCGAGGACTACCGGCCGTCGGCACCCACTTATCCAGGCCGTCCATCACGCCTTGCGTGAGGAACCACTCGGTCAGCTTCAATGCCCGGCCGTCGGCGATCTTTTCCCGAACGCACCCCATCAATGGTTCGTGGGGGATCGTGTCGAAGTAGCTTTTCAAGTCTACGTCGACCACGTGCGTGAGACCAACGCTTCTGGTCGCTGTCTCGGTGCCGGGGAACCAATCCCGCGTAGTTGGCCACCGCGGCTCTACGGAACCGGGTGAGTTCTCCCAGCTCCCCTAATGGGGCTGGGGAGCATCCACAAATTGGTGGTAAATCTGTCGACAAGGGTATGCGGGTCTTGTGATGCCGTCGCTTGACCACGCCGCTGCGCCACCGTTCTCTTGCTCCGTTGCGTAAGTGAGGCTCCCAATACGCGCAATCGCTTGCAGTGGCGCGCGAATTATTCAAGATCGCCCCCCGGTATGGGATGCACGGCACAGGAACTCCGGACGACTTAGCCCGGGTTGCGCAGTTTGGGAAGTGAATCTGGCTTGGCGATAGCGCAGACGCGGTTCTTGATCAAAAGTCCTCACTACATTTTGGCGGCGTTACTCGTGGGTCCCGATGGCGTGCGGAGGCAGCTCG
>JADFIX010000474.1 GCA_022566435.1 Planctomycetota bacterium | reverse complement strand
CCGGACAGTGTCTCAGTTCCGATGTGCCGGGTCACGCTCTCACGCCCGGTACCCGTCGATGCCTTGGTAGGCCGTTACCCCACCAACAAGCTGATAGGACTTGAACCGATCCCAAACCGTCGGAGCTTTGCCCGCATGATCATGCGATCACGCGGGGTCATCAGGTATTACCGGCACTTTCGCAAAGGGCCGAAGCCCGCCGCTATCCCTGAGTTCGGGGTACGTTATCCAAGTATTCCTCACCCGTTCGCCACTAACCAATTCTCGGATTACTCCTTGAAAGGGTCCGTTCGACTTGCATGCCTTAGCCACGCCGCCAGCGTTCGTTCTGAGCCAGGATCAAACTCTTCACTTTTAGTTCGTTTCCAAACTCGAGACCCGAAGGTCTCAAGCGATCAGAATCGATTGAGGATCTCATTCTTGCGTCGTGAAAAATGAGATTCGATCGACCACCTGGTAGAGGTCGATCTATTTGAATCTTCACCGGTCGACCGAAATCGACCGGCAATAAACGGACACGCACAACCCACTTGACGCAGCTGTGCGGCCGTCACACTCTCACGACGACAAACCTGTTCACTTGTCAAAGAACGTTTCGCCACCCGGATACGATCCCCAATGGCGAGCTACACACTATAAGCCGACCGCCAGCCCTGTCAACCCGTAATTCCCGGACCACTAGGGCAATGTCTTGTTTTCCTGTGTAGACTAAAAATAGCAGTGCAGCATGATATTCTGTTGTTCTTGGGGACGTTTCATGCGAATCATCCTCTCGAAACGCACGGTTCGCGGGGCGCCCGGGAGCAGATCGCCCGATGTGCCCACGGGTGGGCGCGGACGCACGCGGCGTTACCATCGGCCCGACCCAATCAAGGAGGTGGGTCGGGCCATGAAACGATCGCCGCTTTTTATCATTCTTCTGGTCGCCTTCGTCGACCTTGTGGGCTTTGGCCTGATCATTCCGTTACAAGCGATTTACGCCGACCGGCTACATGCCACCGGCTTGACATTCGGATTGCTGGTCGGCGTGTACTCGCTCATGCAATTGATCTTCAACCCGGTGCTTGGCCGGTGGTCCGACCGTGTCGGGCGGCGGCGGGTGCTGCTGATCAGCATCGCGGGCAGCGTCGCGAGCCACATTCTTTTGGGTGTCGCTGACTTGGCAGTTTCGCTACCTTTGCTTTTCTTGGCGCGGGCCCTCGACGGCATCACCGGGGCGAACGTCGCCACGGCCCAAGCCTACATCGCCGATGTCACCACCCCCCAGAACCGGGCCAAGGGCATGGGGCTCTTCGGGGCGGCGTTCGGATGCGGGTTCGTTGTCGGTCCGGCGCTGGGCGCCGGGTTGTATTACGTGGGTTCCGCGGTGAGCGGCGAGACGTACGGCACGTGCTTCCCGGCGTTCGGGGCGGCGGTGATTTCACTGGCCGCGTTGTTCTTGGTATGGCGCTATCTGCCCGAGTCGCGGCCCGATCGCGAGAAGCCGAGCACGTTTCGTGCCTTTAAACTGTCACAGTTCACTACGATGTTCGCCCATCCCCGTTTGCGCGAGCTGTTCACCGTCGTGTTCTTCACCATTTTCGCGTTCGTGCTGCTCGAGGTGACGATCGTCTATCTCTGCTTGCACCGCTTCGGTTTGGGGGCGAGCGGTACGGGACTGGTGTTCGCCTACATGGGCGTCTGCATGGTGATCGTGCAAGGCGGTTTGGTCGGGCGGCTGGCGACGCGTTTCGGCGAGGCGTCGCTGGTGGCCGTCGGACCGATCATCAACGCGATCGGATTTCTGATGATCTCGTCGGTCCCGCTGCTCACTTCGGCGACGGTGGCCTGGTACGTGCTGCTGCTTGGGTGCATACCGGTGACATTCGGTCACGGCATCACCAACCCCAACCTGAACGCCTTGATTTCGCGCCAGGCCGGCGAGGATCGACAGGGCACGGTACTCGGCCTATCGCAGGGCGTCGGTTCGCTGGCCCGGACGATCGCCCCGCCGATCGGCGGTCTTCTATACGATTTCCACGTAGGCGGCGTCCGCGGCTCGTGGCCCTACTGGGTCGGCGCGGGGATCCTTCTGCTGGTCAGCGTATTCGGCTTCCACATCCGCCACGTGCAGCAGCGGTCGGTCGATTCATAGGATAAGTTTTTGAACCTACCGATTCAGGGCTTTCAGTCCGCCGAGGCGGATGTCGGGCGACAGCACCCCACGGCCCGGAGACGCGCCGTTCGTGCCGAACGCGAGCTAGCGGGTGCCCGCCGCGCCAGGCGCAATGCTTTGTGCCGTTTCCTTCCACAATTCACGAGGCCAGGGGCGAGCCAGAACCTGTGATGCCCAGCGGCGGAGGCCCTCGATCGTGGCCCCATGGCGTTCCTCAGCCGGCAGCCGCTCGATCTGATATTCCAGGTTGCCCGCGATATGTCGATCATAGTACGTCAGGTCCCACAGCCCGACGGAACCGTCGGCGCTGCCCGATGCAAGCGTTCGGCCGTCGGGATGGAAACAGACGGAGAATACCATACTCTCGTGACCCTCGAGCGTAGCCAGCCGGCGACCCGTGGTGACGTCCCACAGCTTGATCTCTCTTCCACGACCACCTGAGGCCAGGATACGCCCTTGCGGATGAAAACTCAGCGAATAGATGTCGTCATAATCCGCGACCCAGGACCTTTCGCGTAACCCGGATGACACGTCCCACAGCGTGATGGCCCCACCGTCGTCACCCGACACCAGCGTTCGGCCGTCGGGGCTGAAACACAGAGCCCGTACACCTTGCGGATCTGCTTTAAGCAGCCGGTGAATCGTTCCTGATGGCACTTCGTGAAGGTAGATATCGCCGTTTATGCTGCACGACGCCAGCAACCGGCCATCAGGGCTGAATCGCACCATGGGAATACGCTCCGAGTGTTCGCTGAATACATGTAGCAGCTTCAGGGTTGCCCCGTCCCACAACTTGACCGACAGGTCATCGCCAGCGGTCGCAAGAAACCGGCCATCGGCGGAGTACACGACGCTATTGATTTTGTCATCGTGGGCAACCCGCGAACGTACTTCGGAACTTGTTACGAGATCCCAGACCCTAACCGTCCTGTCGTAGCTCGCCGACGCAAGCCGGCGCCCGCTGGGATGGAACGCTACGGCGGCCACGACATCCGTGTGCACGGGAAGCTCCTCGAGTAGTTCCCCGGACGACGCACCCCATACCCTGACGGGCCGGCTTTTTCTTGTTTCGGTGGGATGGCGTCGATCGCCGCTCGATGCAAGCAGGCGCCCGTCGGGACTGAATTGCACGCAGTGTACCGAACCGGATTGGACCTTCAACTGACGAAAATCCCCTCGCAGGGAAAACTGCCACAGCTTGGCACTACCATCCGAGCTGCACGAGGCAATCACTTGCCCATTCGGGTGAACGGCGAGTCCTAGGACCGGCCCACGGTGACCCGCGAGCGCTCGGGCGACACGTTTGCGATCCACGTCCCAGAGGGTGATCGATCGGTCCCAGCCCGCCAGGGCCAGCCACCGGCCGTCCGGGCTGAAGCGAAGCGCGCAGATATCGTCCCTGAGCGCGCCGCCGGCCCTAGCCTTTTGCGCTACCAGATCCCATATTGTGTACCCACCTTCAACCGAGGTCGCCAAGGTGACGCCGTTCGGGGCGAAACAGATGGAGTTTTTGCCCCACCCCTCTAACTTTGGGTCTTGAACTCCCGGTGAATTCCATTCAAGCTTGCCCGCCCGCACGTCCCAGACCATAAAGGACCCCACAGGCCCGCACGAAGCGAGCCGAACGCCATCCGGACTGAAGGATAGGTCGGAAACCCCTCCCTTATGCTTGCCAATCAAGGGCAAGCGATGCCACGTCTGAACATCCCATTGCCGAATGGCACCATCGACTGCGCCGCCGTATACCAAGGTGCGACCGTCCGGACTGAACGCAATCGATTGGACTCTCTCTTCATGGGTGTTGATCTCTCGAAAACCACCCTTCCGGATGTCCCGTAACCTTATGCGGCCGTCGAGGTTTGCCCACGCGAGCAACGCACCGTCCGGACTGAAACAGACGGCGTGTGGGTGGTCGCCGCCCGCCTCGATCGATCGCACGTTCTTGCGGTCCGGCATACTCCACAGTTTGATTCGGCCGTCCTTTCCTGATGTGGCAAGCATGTCGCCGGTTGGGCTGAAGCTGATCGATAAAAGCCGGCTTCCTTCATGGGCTCGCCATGTGGCCAGGCACGGATGACGCGAATAGATCTCCCGCAGCGCCCAGTAGGAATCCAACGCTCCGCCCGGTTCAACGCCATCTACAGCGCTCCCGGTCCCCTCCGCGCTTGCGCTCAGATGAATCGGCCAAATAAGGTCTTCGGCCCGGGCTGCATCGCCGGCCACGGCGTATTGGCGACCGGCTTCGATGGTGCGGATGCGCGCTGTCTTGTCGGCCTTCCGCCGCGCCGCTTGTACCGTATCGCGTTGGGCTGCAAGCTTCCCGGCCAGCTCACTCATAGTAATGGC
>JADFIX010000473.1 GCA_022566435.1 Planctomycetota bacterium | reverse complement strand
TCTTCGTGAAATTCCTGCTTGATCGGATTGACCTATCAAGAACCGAGGGAATCAACCTTGCCGCTTGACCTCCCGACCCTCAGAAGCCGGTACTCGCAAGGTATTCAAAGAGCGTGTGGTAAAAGCGAAGAATTTCAGCCCCGGAAGGGGCGATCGGTTAGTAGACCAGGGCGTGAGCCCTGGTTATTCGTTGGGCGCGTTGGCCAAGCCCCATCGGGGCGATAGATACTCGCTGTTCATCGCGATCTGTATCGGTCCTCACAACCAGTGAATATGATCACAAGACATGCTTCCGCTGCGCGGGAAGCATGGCACCCGCGAGCGTCGCAGGCGACCCACCAAACGCATGAATCGACATGGACGAACAGAGCCGCGGGCGTAAAGCAAGCGTTTTTTCTACTACCACTCCCTGACGGTCGCGTCTCGGTAAAAAGGGGGAAGCTAGCGCCTAACGACCACAGGTGACGGGCGAACCCGCAACCGAATCAACATCGTGCCGGCCACCAATACAACCAAACTCAAGGCCAACAGACCCCACTCGGAGACCGCAGGTACCGGGACCGGCGGGGTTTCAAGTTGGTTGGTCACGGAAACCCCGAAGTTCTCGATATCCGCACAAGGATCGACGCCGGCCGGTCCGACAAGGCCCATGTTGTAGCCCACTTCCTCGCCCGGCAGATCGTCGCGGGGAGTCGTGGCCTCTACACCATTGGGCACGCCGTCGCCGTCCGAGTCCATTCCGTCCAGCTGATCGAGCGCCTGTTGGATGGTCGCGCCGCCATCCAGAAGGGCTTTCAGATCCATGCGGTAGCAGTTTCCGAGCACATCGCGGCTCGGCGGGTGATGACAGATGTGACAAACAGCTCCTGTCGTAGCCGTCATTCGCTCAGGGAGCGTTGACGTCGGGTACTTGGCCTCCCACGCCGCCCGATAGCTATCAAACGCGTTGGCCGATTGCACCCAAACTAACGCGCCCACCGCGGCGCACACGTACTTCATACCCCTGGTCATCTTTCATCCCTGCGATCGAATCCGATTGACGCGGAACGCGAACCCCTTTTCATGATCACCTTGGGCCGCGAAGCGCCGTCCCCACGCCGATTATACAAACGCGACGAGCAGACAGCACATCGCAGCCATACGAAAGATTCTCGCAGAATCGATCGCAAAATACCAGCCGGATTCCTGGGTTCTTTAGGGTCGAGGGTGCCAGGCCCAATTTGCGACGGGGCGATCACATGGCGGCGCTTTGCTTCCCGATTTACATCGGCATGGCGTCATCATTCCACTTGTCAGGGCGAATCGATTATAGGAGCTTGTAAATATCAGCACGCAGTTGACGGGCGGCACGGCGACCGCTGCCGAGTCGATTGACGCTTCCGAAGAAGAGCGGCCGTCTTATTCGCGGGGAGCCACGGCGAGGGCGGGTCGCGTCGATCGGATCGCCACCGTTCCCCCTGTAAGAATCATGAGGATCAGGATGACGACACCCCATGTCGACACCGTGGGTATGACACCCAAACACGCTAAATCTCTGGGCGGGACGCCGTCCCCCATCCACACATTGCCAAACTGTATGAGGTCGTCGCAATCCACCGCCCCGTTGCCGTCAAAATCGCCTGGCTCGCATTCCGGTTCGAGGTCGCCGGCCGGCGCATGATAGCAAGCTAGAAAGGCGTCCCTATCGTCCTCGATCACGTCGCCGTCTCCGTCAAAGTCACCCGGCACGGCGGTAAATGTTGTTTTAAAATCGCCGGTTCGCAGCACCCACTGTTCGGGATCGAATCGAATGGAGGTGACCGTCCCACTGACGGGAACGGCAAACCACTGTTCGCGTTGATCGTTCCAAACGGTCACCGTCTCTAAGGTATTGAAATTAATACGCGCTTCGATATCGACGGGGGCGATGAACACGTTTGGAAAAGAGGGGTTCTGGATCTGCCTGAGATGCACCACGATGAATTCTTGCCCATCCACATTCACGGAATTCCACGCGTATAAGTATTCCGGCGCACCGATCTGATAGACCCATTGATCGAAAAACCAGGTGAGATCGGTGCCCGCCGTGGTAGAGGCGACGTTGGCGAAATCATCGGTGTCCGCGGCAGAACCGCCGAAGGCGCTGCGGTAATCCGACAGGATTTGAAAAAACGTTTCGTCCCCCACCACGTGTCGAAGCTGGTGCAGCACCCAGCTCCCTTTGTTGTAAGTAAAGGTCGAGCTGAAGATACGCACCAGCGTAAGAACCTCGTCCGTCACATACACGGAGTTATCTACACTCGTAGGCTTGCGCTCCAGCACCCGCGCCAGGTAGGCGTCGTGATCGGAGACGCCGCTCTCAAATTCCTTCCAAAGACATTCACCGTACGAGGCAAATCCCTCATTCAGCCAGATATCTCGCCACGTCTTGCACGTGACGTGATCCCCCCACCACTGATGCGCCGCCTCGTGGGCCGTGAGGTTCTCGTTGAACGTCCCCTGCCCGACCATGGTCTGATGCTCCATGCCGCCGCCGAAGGGAAAATTGTAGATGCCGTATTTCTCGTCCACGAAAGGGTATTCGCCAAAAAGAGGGGCGTAGACACCGAGCATGTCGACGACAAGGCTCCACGCGTCTCGATTGGATGGCGTGTCGTTGCTGGGGTAGATGTAGAATTCCACCGGCATGTTTCCACCGCCATGCGTGTACGTGTCCGTCCACCGGTTGAAGTCACCCGCCGCGAAACTTACCAAGTATGTGGCAATCGGATACTGTGTGGACCAGGTGTACCGAAGACGATTGTTCGCAAGCACATCGACACTCTGGCGCAAGCCGTTGGCGGGCACCTCCATCGTGTCGGGGACCGTGACGGAAATCTCCAACGTGGCCTTGTCGCTGTTGTCGCCGGGCATTCCGACATCCGAGTGTTTCGCCGGCCACCAAGTATAGGCATAGTACGGCTCGCTTAGCGAAGCGACAATCGGCGAACCGCCCGGTTGGGTAGCGACGTCGATCGAACCGAACCCGATGGACTCCGTATCGCCTGAATAGTCTATTTTGAGCGTAAACTCCTCGCCAAGCGCGTAGGCATGATCGAGAGTCGTGACCCAGGTCGTTTCACTGACATTGTTGACAACGACCGATACCGGCGAAGTTTCGTCGTTGATGATCGCATTAGACACCACGAATACATTGTGCAGCCTAAAGGTAAATTCCGTCAATCCTACGGTTTGGCTGCGGATTCTGATTCGATTGCTGCCCGTAATCGTGCATTGGTCATTTGACGGATCGATATTCGTGATTTCTATGTCGAGTTGGTTGTGTAGGACGTCGGTGTCATCAAACGACTCGCCGAAGACGGTCTGCACGACGCCTATCGGACCCTCCGGATGAAAGTGGCGGGCCAAGGCCTCCGCTTTTCCGCATCCGAGGAAGGAATCCGCATCGTCGCCCGGTGTTGGCGAGTGCGCCACCGCCGACGATCCGAGTAGGGCAAGTACGGACACCATGCATACTACCGGGAATCGAGAAGGCAGGCCGATAACAGCAAAACGGGGGACCCTTCTCATAGCCACTGGCTCCGAACCGAAAACGGGTGAATAAACCGGAGGATGCCGCTTTCCCGATGCATCCGGATGGTCTTCGCTTTGCGACCCGCACGGCGCCAGGCTATGGAGCACAGCCCCTCCATGAGATCAGGCGCCTACTCTATTGTAGACAATTGTGCGTGGCAGGAAAAGAGGGTCCCTCGGACAAAAACCGCGTTTTTTTGGCCAAAATACGCGGTGTCACTTCATCGTTGTCTCGTTGTCACCCTTTTCTTGGATCGCCCCGGGCACTCAAGTCGTACCCGATTCTGCGGGCGTAGGGCGATAGTCTAGCCGCCATCAGTTCTCGGACGAGCGGAAACACGTCGCCCTGAATCCGCAAGGGCCTGGCCACCTCGTCGTTCGCGAGTGGGAACGACTGATCCACGTCCAGCCAAGAAAGAACTCCTTCCAGCGTCTCTCTTGGTTGGTCACAAAGCGACTCGTACTTCACGTCGAAACAGTCCTTGTCCAAAATCTGGTCGCGACTACGCAAGTAGCGCCGCGTTTCACGAGCAAGATGCGAAACGATCAGGCGTGCCGCGAGGGCTTGGTGGCCCGCGAACAACCGACGAGCGACCGCCAGCGGAAATGGGGTCGCCACCGCGGACGCATAACCGCCGTTCAAGCAGGCGAGGTATGCGTTCGGCGTGGCGATCAAACTCGACACCATTCGAAACATGGAATCAAAGACGTTTCGAGTGCCGAACATTAGTTGTGGTCACTGTGTCATGACCATTCGGCAAGAATTGAGTGAGCTGGAGGGGATCACCTCGGTTCAAGCCGACGATCAAACCCGGATGGTCACTCTCGAATGGGACGAGAGTTCCTTGAGTTGGGAGCAGGTGCGTCAGCTGTTGCAGGAGATCAATTATCCACCGGAGGATCAGTGAGCCCCACAACCGAGTCTGCTGCCAATGAGGAGCAGATCACCCTGGCCAT
>JADFIX010000472.1 GCA_022566435.1 Planctomycetota bacterium | reverse complement strand
GATGAAAACAGCACTCCATGTCGTAGGCGAGCGCTTTGCACAAAGCGATCGAGCGGAGCGTGCGTGCCTGCATCAACGAAGCCGCTCGGCGGGTCCGACGAAACGATCTTCTCACCGAAGAAGATCGTTCCGTAACGCACGAAATCCCACTCGTTCGGGAGAGAAAATCGGCCAGTCAGGCCTTGTACGAGAGCCGAAAACGTGCTATTTCCTCTACGTGATAAACGCGATTATCACGTTCACGAGAGACCACTCGGTCCGAAGTTCGCTTTTTCAGCACATTACCTCAATCGGGTCTTTGAAGACTACGAATTGCGTGCCCATCTTCACGACGTGATATTTTCTCCGCTTAGCCGCTTCGACAAGTTCTGTGAACCCGTCGTTCCACCACGAACCACCATATTTCGCAACGTCACGACAATCGCGGCGAGCAACTCCATTCCGCTCGACCGCTCCCCAGATTTGGTCTGTCCATGCGGACATTATTTCACCGCCTTTCCGGTTGCTATCGTCACCGCCGCTTGAGAATTCGCAACTACACTCACCGTTTGAGCCTCATGGCGGTCCCCTACCGCCGGAATTTACTGTTGATAAAATATATTATCACGAGGATCGCGTAGGCCTACAGAGTGTCCGGATTTGACACGTTAGTTTTCACTAAATCCACGCTCACGACTGCTTTGGGTGGCGTCTCGATTCGATTACGCCAGCCGGCTCATAGGGGGAGGAAGCGAGGGGAGAGGAAGCGACGTAGCGATTGAAGGCGACCGGATAGGGAGCGTGAAGCGACGTAGCGACGAAGGGAGGCCGCAAAGCGACGGAGCGACGAGGGGAGGCGGGTTTCAAGACCGTGAGAACATTCCGGTCGGGCACCAACACAAAGAGCCCCGGCAATCTCCTGATCGCCGGGGCCCGGTTGGATATTCCAATCTATTCGATAACGCTATCCCGCGCTGGCCGCCAGCTTCGTCTCGCTTGTCGCCTTCTCGAACCGTGCGAGCGATTTTTTCATATCCTTCCAACCGTCGCCGCCGGATAGCTCGATGGCCTTGTTCTGGAGTTCGATGGCCTCTGCGGTCTTACCGGACTCGAATGTCGCCCTGGCCAGCGTGTCGACGTACATCCAGTTCTTGTTCTTGGTCAAATCGTTCGACCGCTGCGAGAACTTGACGGCGAGATCGTTGTATTGTCCGCCGTATTTCTTTCTGGTGACCAAGTACCACGCATAAGTGTTGAGTTGATTCGCATTGTCGCCGATCTGTTCGTACAACTCAGTCGCGCACGCCAGTGCAGCGCCGCGGTCCTTCTTACCCACGGCCAACACGCGGAATTTCTTCCACGTCAGATCGGCGCTGGGTCCGCGCTCGGCTAACCTACCATCGATCATGGCCACCGCCTCGTCCCACTTCTTGCCTTTGATAGCGCCGGCGAGCTTCGCTTCGGCGCGATGCCTGGCTTCCTCTTGTTCGAATTTCGCGGCGATCAACGGCCCGATGTCCGGTAGACCGGATAGATGTGCCGAAAAGCGAAGCGATCCTTCCGAATGCTCGACGAACAGACCGAACATCGTATCGGTCATCATGGCGACGAATGGCTCCATCTCGGCCACCTCGTCCGGAGACATGAATTGCTTGGCAATTAGTGCGCATCGCCCGGGATGCACGAGAACCGCCTTGACCGTGGCAGGCCCCATTTTCGAGAGCCGATCGGCGAACGCGGCGTCCGTCAGCACCGATCTCCCCGAGCGCTTCGCAGCAATCGACCGCGATAGCGCCGACCGACTCGTCGCAATCAAAGCATCATTCCCATTTGTCGCGAAATAAAGCGTGATGTTTTCCGGCAGGCTGTAGCGATAGGCCGTCACGCCTTCGATCTGCTCGGTCGTACCCTGGACCACCCCCGCACCGCTGGCCAGACTGGCAATGCCGAGTATCTGCGTCCAAAGGGCGCGCGTCTTGGAGGGATCGTTGACCGTCAAGACCGCCGCGGCATCGGGAATCGGCGGCCCGCCGGCTGCCTTTTCACCTTCCGGCGGCAGGGCGAACAGTGCCACGCCGGTGATGTTGCCGAACAACTCGCGCCCGATATCCATCGCGGTCACGATCGGCGCCTCATCACCGGCGGCATTGGCGGAAAAACGCGACGACGCTTCGTTTAAGGAAGCGACGACAAAGCCGGCCGCACCTTCAGGAATACTCTTGAGCGTTTCACGATTGATCGCCGGCATGCGAAGGAAGTTGAAAACCAGATTCTGATGCCCCTTAGCCAATCTCAGATTGAGATCGAGAAAAATGCCGTCCGCATCGACGCCGAACTGCCCGGACAACGACCGCAAGCTTTGTGGATCGAGCAGCGCTCTTGCCATCGCGATTTCCGGATTTTTTTGTGCGGCTCCGGCCAGCATTCCGTTGATCATGGGCATGATCGGCTTGGCATTTAGGCAGAAAAACAGCAGAGAACTGCCGCGGTCCTTGAGCACGTCGGCCATTTCGCGGTTGTCGGCCAGCGAATCAGCCAACTGGCCGCTGAGGCGGCTAACGACACCCTCGACGAGCGCCCGTTGCGGGCTGGCCACGACCAGCCGCGAGGTCAGCGTCACAAACACTTCGTTCTCGACGTGATAGGTCTGGAATCCGCCGATCGGCGCTACCGGTTTCCCACCGGCCGGCAATGCGGATTCGATCAGACCGCGGATGACCGCCACATCGCCGGGATGAAACACGGCGACGCCCATGGGCTCCTGAGTGCTGAGATCGATACCGGTAATCGCCACCGCCGCCCCGCGAATGCCCAATGCGGCTTCGATCAGCTCCGCGCTTACGGCGAATCGTTTGGCCCCCTCGTCGACCGCGTTTTCGCCGTCACGAAGCAGGCCGAGGCTCTTCAGGAGCGTTTGGACCTTTTTGCCCGGCTCGTTGAGTTCGACATAGGCGATCGTGCTACCCGGCATGAGCGACGCGAAATCCGCGCACTTCAATTCCTCTTTGCAGCGAACCAGACGAGCCTGGGCCTTGGCCTTGAGGTTCGCATTCGCGCCACGATCGGCGACGACCTGATCGTAGAGTGCTGCCGCTCCGGCGAAATCGCCCGTCGATTCCTCGAGGAAGTAGCCTTCGTAGAACTTATTCTCCGCGGATTGAGCCCATGCGCTCGTACAGATTGCAAGTGACGCAAGCACCGCGACTGACACTCGCTGCAGAAACCGGTATTCACCGAACATGTCTCGACCTCCCGTGGCAAGGATAACTGATGGATCCCCTGGACCGATTCGCGGCCGGATCGTTCCGGCAAAGACGAACCCTAAGCCGGACGTAACGCATCCGGCACGACATCGCACAGATTGGAATTCGCAGCCCGATGGCCGATATTCCTTGCAACGCCAGGAATAGACAAACTTTCTACCGATTCTTGCATGTCTTCCCAATTGAGACTTGACTGGTTTTGGTGCACATGGCCTTCCCGCGCGTGGTTCCCGTAGACCGGGGAACGTGTGGGAACGGCAAGCGGTTGCGCTGCTTGGGCAGGCGCTTGCATGCCCCTCACTCCCCAAGCCAACCGATGATCGCGGGCGGCAGTCCGATTAAGGCGTACCTTTTCTGGTCAGGTCGAACACTGGAACTCCTTCCGGCGGACGAAATTCGAAGTGCGATTCGTCAAAACCGGGGTTGATCTTGAAATTTTTCCAGATCATCGTACGTGTGCTTTGCCCCGATTCACTTTCAGAGCGCATACGGCGCATCACGCCCATTTCGCGATCGAATAAGAAGGCGCAGCGGCCTGGTCCTCCCCGCGGCGTGCCGGCGATGAGGTAGACGTCGTGTCCGTCGATCTTCAGATTCGGCTCGAGTGTGAGTTCGTACAGCGAGTTGAGTTGATCGAACAAGGCACGCCCGCCAAGGCGAAGGATTTGTTTGTGATCCGTATCCCTCTTTTGCGCGAATTTCTTGCCGCCTTCCTCGCCCCACATATACGTGATTTCACCGTCCACGAGGATCGTGCTCTTGCGCTCTCTTGTCGACTCACCCGGGTTGGGCACGATGGTATTGACGACATCCGTGCGAATAATCAGCCTGCCGTCTTTCTGAATGCAGGCATAATCGCCGTATCCCCCGAATGAGAGGTTTTGGGCTGCGTTTTTTTCCTTCGCCACCATTTTGACCTCGGCCGATAGAGACTTGATTTTCGTCCATTTTTCAGAAAGCTCGACAATCACATCGTCCAGGGTACGCACTTTGTCTATCGGCGCGGCCTTCTTCTCGAGCGTCTCCACAGGTTTTTCGGGGCTCGGGCTCGAACGCTTCGGGGCGGCGGTTTGGCGAGTCGGTTCGGTCGGCGTCGGCGGCGATTTCACGGGAGTCGCGTCGGTTGGCAGTGCGTTTTCTCTGGCGACGGGCGCGTCCGCGGTTCGGTCACACGCTGAGAATAACGCCAGCACGAAGATGGCCGAAACCGGTAAGAACCGAAATGAACAGGGACTCATACGTTTCATCCTCGTCAACTCCTCACCTGAAT
>JADFIX010000471.1 GCA_022566435.1 Planctomycetota bacterium | reverse complement strand
CGAATTCGACAAGATCTTTGGTATGCCGGATCAATGCCTGGTAGATGACGCCTTCGGTCATGGCGCCCAAAACGAAACCCATGTGTTCGGCATTGGTTCGCTCAAAGCCAGCTTTTGCTTGCAGGAAATCTGCGACCTGTAGGTTCCATTTATGGGCATTTTTCTTCCAGATCGCGTCGAATTCTTCGTAATCGCCAGCCAGACCAAAGAGACAGGCCAGAATACCCGGGTTTTTCGCAAACCGTTCGACTACGTTCCGATGGTTATTGTAAATCCAGTCGTAGGGCGCGTCAGGTATTTCCAGTGTCTCGGTGTCACTGATAAGTTCGTCAAAAAAATCGCTTGATATCTCCGCAACGATTTCGCGAAGGTCATGGAAATAGCGATAAAATAAGCCGCTGGCGACGCCAGCACGGTCTGTTACATCCTGAACCCGTAGCTTGCGATAGCCCTTTTCATTCAGCACGTCTCGGACGGCGCTCTTCAAGCGCTCCCGGCTACGCAGGCCCCGCGCGTTGAGCGCTTCTTTGGGCTGAGCCGATGAAGGCCGACGCGTTCGACCTCGGGCTTTGGTTTTCGCGGCCATTACTGCAGGCACTTACCGTTCAGAACTGGTACTCGAACTCAACACCCCACGTAGTCGGCGCTCCTAGCACGATCTCGGAGAAACCGAGAGACAGAGCCAGATCCTGTGCTGCGGATCGATAAACCTCGTCGCCGATATTGCGCACCCACGCGGCAACCTGCCAGGGTCTGTCAATCCGTGCAAGGGCGATTCGTGCATTCACGATTGTGTAGCCATCTTCTCTCAGTATATTGCGGTTATTGGGTTCCAGAAAATGGTTGTCGACCACATTGAAATCGGTTTGCAATGTTGCCATGAATTTCGACCCTATCGGCACATGATAGCGAACTCGGCCGTTAAGTGAGAAGCTGGGCGCATTCGGTATCTCGTTACCCTGGATCGTGGTCTCGGCACCGCCATCGAGCGGTGGAAGAATGACGGAGGTCTCGACGATCTCCGTATCGAGGAGACTGATCCCAAGGTTGATGTTCAGCCGGTCGGTGGGTACCCAGTCCAGGGACGCCTCCAGACCAAAAATTTCAACATCGCCGGCATTCTGCAATCGGGCGTTGGGCTCGTCCGCCCGAACAAATGTCGCCTGAAAACCCTCGAAATCATAGAAGAACGCGCTGGTGTCGAGCCGCACTCGTTTGTCGGCGAACGTAACCTTCAATCCCACCTCATAGGCCAGCAAATCCTCCGGCTTGTATGGCTCAAGCGCGTCTTGCGCGAAAATCACGGCCGACGAAAATCCCCCGCTTCGAAAAGCCTCGCTCACACGCAGGTAATACATTGTATCGTCGTTCGGCGTGTACTTAAGAACCGCCTGGAAGTCCACGTTCTCTTCGGTCTGCTTGTTGGGAAAATCAAGTGGGCCACCGGCGCCTGGCGCGCCCGGCGGGAGAGGCAGCTGGGAAAGCGTTGGGGCACCGCTGGCGAAGGCCTCTGACAAATTTCTGAATGTGCCAATAAACGTCGCACCTTCCCAGTCGCGTTCTTCGTTGGTAAATCGAAGGCCACCAATGAATTCGAACTCATCGGAAAGGGGGACAGTTACGTGACCGAAGAACGCCCAAGACTCCGTTTCCTGGTTTGCCCCGTTACTGGTCGGGATATCGAACAGATCACTCAGATCGATAGTCTGAAACCATTCGACGTCGGTTTTGGCGTAATTGAAGCCTGCGATCCACGCGAACGGAAATGAGTCGTCCGAAGTCAGCCTGATCTCTTGCGAGAAATTCTCAACGTCGTTGAATGTAAAATTGTCCGCTGCAACATTCGGCGAAGCATCGATATCCTGACTCTGCTGTTTTGAAAAGTCGTTGTAGCCGGTTATCGAAGTCACGGTGAAACGTGGCAGTGCCCACTCAAGGTTGGCTGTCAGGTTGTTGGCATCAAACTCGAGCATCGGGTCGAGATTCGCTTCGCCGTCGTGCGGTTCGCTACCCGCATCGAAGTAACCGAGCAGGTCAATACAGGGACCTTCGTTACGGATGCCGGCGATCACCGAACTGCAAACAAGATTGGGGTTATTGACGTCCCGGGTTGCGATATGCTGCAGCAGCGGCTGCTCTGACTCGTGGTCGCCAAAGCTGTATATCAGTCTGGCGTTGAAGTTGTCGCTCGGCAGCCAGTGCAATTGGCCGCGAAGCGCCAATTGATCATTCTTGCCCAATTCATTGTTCGTAAAGCGATTGAAGGAAGATCCTGAATCACTCCCACTCACCTGCCCCCTAAACGAAATTCTGCCAAGCAGCGTATCAGAGAGCGGACCACTGAAGGCTCCGGTCAGAGCTCCCGTATCAAAACTGCTGTATTCGGCGCGAGCGAATCCCTCGAATTCCCGCGTCGGCTTCACTGTCAGGAAATTGATTGCGCCGCCCGTGCTGTTGCGGCCGTACAATGTGCCCTGCGGCCCACGCAAAACCTCGACTCGCTCCATGTCGAACACGGCAAAGTTCAACATATCCGGGGTCGGCTGGAAGACTTCGTCTATGTAGATTGCGACCGACGGGTCAACCGTTCCGGTAAAATCGTTAATCCCCACGCCGCGCATATAAAAACCGACGGTTGCGAGCCCGTTGGGCCCGAACTTCGTTAGAAGCCCGGGGGTTTGCTCCGCAAGATCGCGGGGCTCCAGAACCCGGAGACTATTCAGCACTGCGCGTGAAAACACTGTCGCAGAGGCCGGAAGACTCTGCAGACTTTGTTCGCGTCTGGCGGCGGTAACGGTGATTTCTTCGATCTCCTGCGCTGTAGCCGATCGTTCCGATACAGCAGAGAGTATGACCATCAATCCGAGTATGAGCGTTTGTTTCATGTTCTTTCCTCTTGCGTCTTTTTATCGTCAATTGGACCCGTCGAACTCAGTCAGAGTGGGTGGCAACACCCAGCCTGATAACAAGGCATCCGGTTGTTTGTAATTCCGCGGTGCAGCCCGGTGGTACCACAGTCGTGGAGTCAGTCTGGAGAATGATTGCCGGGCCCGGGAATGGTTGATTCGGGGGCAAGCGAGACCGATCATAAAACCGGGTTGGAAAAGATTTGAGCTCCACGCCGTCACGGAAGATAGTTTCGTCCATGCGGACGTGGGCGTCATCGAGCGACGTGCCCGTTGGTTTCCCCGGTACGCCTATTTTTGGAACCGCGCCAATGGCTGTCACCCGGAGGTTCACGAATTCAACCGGCGAGCTTGGGAAGTGATGACCGTATTCTTGCTGGTGCATTTCATGAAATTCGGTGACGGCGGCATCCAGGGCCGCTTGATCGATAACGGAATGAGGCAGCGCAAGCCGAAGTTCATAACCTTGACCTACATAGCGGACATCGGCGGAGCGCTCGAAAACAGCCGTTTCGGGGTCAATGCCATCGGCTGCGAGCTGTGCCCTCAATTGATCTTCCATCGCTGCCAAATCGTTATTGAAGCGCTCGAAATCGATGCCTGTTGACAGCAAGAACGCGGTGCGCACGACATCGTATTTCAAGTCCGTCGTGAGCAGGCCCTTGGCCGAATTGATGCCGGGATGCTGTGGTACAACGATTTCAGGAATATCAAGCATTCGCGCCACTTCGACCCCGTGAAGCGGGCCCGCGCCCCCCGATGCGATTAGCGCGTATTCGCGCGGATCTATGCCTTTTTGGACTGTACGGGCCCGGATCGCGTTTGCCATGTTGGCATTCAGGATCGCGACAATCCCCTCGGCCGCCTCCATGCGCTGGAGGCCCAGCTTGTCGGCCAGTGCCTGCACCGAAGCCTCGGCAGCGTCACGGTCCAGCGGCATTGCTCCGCCAAGAAAATTCTTCACGTCCAGGCGACCGAGAACGATATTCGCATCGGTGACAGTCGGTTCGGTGCCGCCCTGGCCATAAGCGGCCGGACCAGGCACCGCTCCCGCACTCTGGGGGCCAACCTTGAATGCACCGGCGTCATCCACGTATGCGATCGATCCGCCACCGGCGCCAAGTGTGTGCAGGTCTATCATCGGTACCAGAATGGGATATCCGGCAACGAACGTGTCGCGCGCCGATGCTTCCGCGAACCGGCCGTCCGTGACAACGCCGATGTCTGCACTGGTACCCCCGATATCGAGCGTGATGAAGTTCTTGCGGCCAGTTTGTTCGCCGACCCACGCGCCGCCCAATACTCCGGCCGCAATACCCGACATCAATGTGTAGACGGGCAGCTTCGATATTGTTTTTGCGGGTGCGACGCCACCATTGGAGCGCATAATATGTACTTCGCCGCCAAATCCCGCTGACGCTAGGCCCGTGGCAAGGCGTGTCACGTAATCTCGGACGAGGGGACCGATGAAGGCGTTCATCGCCACCGTTGTGAACCGCTCAAACTCGCGGAATTGTGGCGATACTTCGTGTGAGCAGGTCACGAAAACATCGGGGCAGATTTTCTCGACGATAGCCTTCGCCCGCTGTTCATGCTCGGGATTGAGAT
>JADFIX010000470.1 GCA_022566435.1 Planctomycetota bacterium | reverse complement strand
GAAGTCCATGGCGCCCTCGCCCGGCGGAAGGTGGTGGTGCACCCGGTCCGCCGCGATGTCCTCCAGGTGAAAATGCATCGGCCGCACGTCCTCGCGGAGGATGAGCGACGCCGGGTCCTCGCCGACGCAGTAGAAATGACCGATGTCGAAGTTCAAACCGAACATGGGAGATGTCATTCGTTCGGCCAGGGCGAGAAACTGCTGGGCGTTTTCGATCAGCAGGTCCGGTTCCGGCTCGACCAAGAGAAGAACACCGAGTTCTTCCGCGTGACGGAGGGCCTCGGACAGCCCATCGACGAAAATGTCCATGGCATGATCGCGGCTCATGCCGGGATCGAGCGGTCCGCCCGGTTCCGTCGTGATACTCGGTGCACCGAGGTCTGCGGCGAGCGTAAGCGCGGCGATCGTATGCTGGACGCGCAGGCGACGGAATGAGGGATCGGGCTCGATCCATGAAGGATGCCAGAAGTCGCGGATGGCCGACGTCATAAAGGCGTTGACGTTTGAAAGCGTGAGCCCGCGATCCTTCATGCGTGATCTGATCGCTGCGCGATCCTCCTTGGATGTCGTGAGCGGCCAGGCATGAGGTTCGTCGGCCATCAGTTCCATCGCTTGATAGCGAATCGCGGCGATGCGGTCGACGGCATCGAGGACCGAGCACGTTCGATATGCGTTCGAGCTATACGCGAGCTTCATGGTTTCCTTTGTCGATCCGTTTGTTTCACGGTTTACTCATATCTTTTCTGGTCAAGGACAGGCATGATAGAAGATTGCTTGCGGGCTTGCCAGTGCAACTGAAGTCGCACGAGGCGGGGTGAAGTGCGTGGCCAATAGCATGGCGGCTTTCAAGGTGCCACGGGCAAACGCCGTTTGGCCCGTGAAATCGTCCTGAACGGGCAAATCGGCCGAAGGCCAACGTCACCTCGGCGGGGATGCTTCGGGCGCGGTGGCTGATCGAAGATCTGATGCCACTCTTATCGAAAACGTATTCCGAAAAGGTCCAGCATGACCAGGATTGACTTGACGGTCTTGGTGGTGACGCCGCGTTCAATAAGCGCATCCACAATCGCCTTCAGTGTTTCTGCGGCTTCCCGCATGGCGCGGATGATCCGAACGACGTTTGTCGGTCTTGAGGTCGTTCCGCCATCCGCGACTTCCTCGTCCTTCCATGTCGACCGAGCGGAGCGGGCCTTCCTTGCGGATACGACGTGGAGGTGCCGGGCCGGCGAGCAAGTGCGAACCGTTCCGCGAGCAGATCACGCAGGCCCCGAATCAGCTCCGATCTACCGCAGGCTGTCACTTCGGACAGCTCAACGTTACACCGTCTCCCGATTCACGCCGAGTTCCCGGCCGATACGTTAATACGACCATCCCCGGTCTTACGCGCCACGTCTGTTCCACAAACAGTTGGTGTTCTCCTCTTCGTTCGATACCTTCCGTTACGCCCACCACCCTGGTGTCACGGAGGACGTTGGATTAGCATGAGGTGAGGAAAGCTACGTGAGGGCGGCTCAAACAATTGGGTGCCCGCAGGACAAGTTGTCCTGCCCCGTCAGCTTCGAAGGTCGGCCAATGAACAACGCTGAAAGAATCGAATCGGTACTCAAGCAAGTCATCGATCGTCGCCTGGCCGGTGAAACGGTGCTCGACGCGGAAGTGATCTCCGCGAATCCTGAACTCATGCCTGATCTTGGCGATAGGTTGGCAGTCCTGCGACGTGTCGAGGAAGCACGGATGGACTTGACGCAAACTAAGTCTACGGTTGCCGCAGGCTCAAGCGGCGATTCCATGCCAAGCATGATCGGCCCCTACAAGATTCTCGAACGGATCGGTGAGGGCGGCATGGGAACGGTCTACGTGGCTGAGCAGCGTAAGCCGATACGTCGCCGGGTCGCCCTGAAAGTGATCAAGCTCGGGATGGACACCAAGCAGGTGCTTTCCCGCTTCGAGGTCGAGCACCACGCCCTGGCGATCATGAATCACCCGAACATCGCCCGCGTTTTCGACGCCGGGGCTACCGCAGAGGGACGTCCCTACTTCGTGATGGAGCATGTCCAAGGGATTCCCATTAACGACTACTGTGATCGCAACCGCCTGACAAACCGGCAGCGGCTGGATTTGTTTATCCCGGTGTGCAACGGCGTTCAGCATGCCCATCAAAAGGGTGTGATTCATCGTGACCTGAAACCGTCCAACATCCTGGTCATGATGCAGGACGGCAAGCCCGTGCCCAAGATCATCGACTTCGGCGTGGCCAAGGCCACAGCTCAGCAACTGACCGAGCGAACGTTGTATACCGAATTGGGACAATTGGTCGGCACGCCGGAATACATGAGCCCTGAACAGGCGGAAATGACCGCGATCGACATTGACACGCGGAGCGATGTCTACTCGCTCGGCGTGATTCTGTACGAGCTTCTGGTTGGCGCGCTCCCCTTCGATCCGAAGACACTTCGAAAAGCAGGCTATGCGGAGATCCAGCGCATTATTCGCGAGGTCGATCCACCTAAGCCCAGCACGCGTCTAAGCACGCTTGAACCCGGAGATTCAACAACCGCGGCTCAGCATCGGCGTACTGACACTCGATCGCTTTCCCGGCATCTGCGGGGTGATCTTGACTGGATCATCCTCAAGGCCCTGGAAAAGGACCGCACCCGGCGATACGAGACCGCCAATGGTTTCGCGCTGGACATACGCCGCCATCTGATCAACGAGCCGGTCCTCGCCGGGCCGCCCGGCTCGGGCTATCGGTTTAAGAAGTTCGTCCGCCGCAACAAGGGGCCGGTCACCGCCGTCTCCGCCGTGATGATCGCGCTCGCGGCGGGTCTTGCCCTGACGGTACATCTTTACGTCAAGGCAGAAAATGCCCGCGCGGAAACCGTAGTGCAGCGCGATCACGCGCAACGCGAAGCCGAAACGGCCAAGCAAGTGCAGCAATTTTTGATTGACCTCTTCAAGGTCTCCGATCCCAGCGAGGCGAGCGGAAACACCATCACCGCCCGTGAAATCATGGACCGAGGTGCCGAGCGGATCGGCCGCGAGCTGGCTGGGCAGCCGCTGATCCAGGCGACGTTGCTTTCCACGATTAGCCTCGTCTACGATGGGTTGGGCCTCTACGACAAGGCCCTGCCAATGGCGCATCAAGCGCTAAGCATCCGCAGGCGAGTACACGGCGACGAGCACCCGGAAGTGGCCGCCAGTCTCAACAACCTCGCCAGCGTATTTTATAGGCAGGGCAAGTACGATGAAGCGGAAAAACTTCATCGCGACGCACTGGCCATGCAGCGCAAATTCCTCGGCAACGAGCACCCTAGGGTGGCCAGCAGCTTCTACAACCTCGCCGTCGTCCTTAACAACCAGGGCAAGTACGCCGAGGCGGAAAAACTCTACCGCCAGGCGCTGGCCATATATCACAAGGTCTACGGCGACGAGCACTCGTGGGTGGAGGACAGCCTTAGTAACTTAATCAGTGTCGTCAAGGCGCAAGACAAGTTTGAGGAGGCCCGCCCCCTTGTTACTCAGCTTCTTGCTATCCGCCGGAAACTCGCCGAAAAACCCGATGCGAGTGCGAGCGATCTCAACTCGTATGCATGGGATTTACTGACGATCGAACCGGCGGACCTCCGCGATCCAACCGCGGCGCTGCCGGTGGCACAAAAGGCGGTAGAACAATCCGGCGGCAAGGATCCCGGTATTCTGGACACACTCGCGCTCGCCCAGCAGATGACGGGTGACATTGATGCGGCTGTCGAGACGGAGACGACCGCAATCGGCCTCTTGCCTCCAAGTCCATCATCTTTGCGAACATCACTTGAGACGAGTCTAGCCAAGTATTTGATCGAACAAGGCAGCTATGCCGAAGCCGAGCCGCTGCTCTTGGCACTGCACCAACAACTGGAAGACAAGCCCGAGTCGCTCGCCAAGCAGAAACAGGAATCCATCGAGCGAATCCTCCAACTCTACGATTCCTGGGACGCCGCCGAGCCGGGCAAGGGCCACGACGCCAAGGCCGCCGAGTGGCGGACGAAACTGCCGAAGACCGGTGAAGCCGAACCAGCGAAGCCGTAGGGAATCAGGCCGCCGATATTGCCGACTTTGTTCGCTCGCTCTCCTCCCGCTCCCAAGCTAAGAACCAATCCGGCTTCGACCCCTCCACGCCATCGGCCCCCGCTCTCAAGGCGGTTGCCAGCGGTTCGGCGTTGCCAACCGGCACAATAAAACCCCGCTTCGTCGGATACCAGACGCCCTTATCCTTGTGCCGGTTCCAGGTTCTGAAGCGAACGTGTTTCCGGCCGCCATGTTGACGGTGATGGACCAGAACGGCCCGATTGTCGCCCCACTCAACGCTGTCGATGAACGTGTCGACGGTTTGCCAAATCATCATGGGCTTCTTGGGTGTGTCCCGCATAAACTTAGCCTAGCCTAATTATAGGACGGTGTCAAGTGTCACGTAGGACTAACACACGCGTGCGGCGTTCAGAGATTCGTGGCGACGTTCCGGCAGAAGCTCCAACGAGCTT
>JADFIX010000469.1 GCA_022566435.1 Planctomycetota bacterium | reverse complement strand
CGGGGACTGGATCTGTCGGCCGGGGCCCTTGTGGTGATCGATGGCAGCAAGGGCCTCAAAGCGGGCGCGGAGGCGGCTCCGCCCGCTTGTAGCCCCTATTGCGACGCTACCCAGACCTTGCCGTTAGCGAGGAACCGGACGGTCAGCCAAATCGACTTCGACTTCCCGCTTGGGTCTAGCCAATTGAGTTCCACCTCGCCGTTGGAGCCCGCGCCGACCAGCGGTTCCGCAAGGAAGCGTCGCGCATTTTCGACCGCAACATCGCTGATCGGCTCATCGCCCTCCTCTCGCGGCATCGCCCTTAGCTCGGCAATTCGTTCTTCAAACCGTCCCATTTGGTCGCTCCCGTTTAGGCTTCTTCATATCTCTGTGTCTTGCCGTACCGTTGCTCAATTTGGGGCAATCGTACCAACGGAACAGCCGCCTCGATAGTGCACGGTGCTGCTGGACACAAGACCGGGGGAAGGCAACACGATACACTGAGCGCCATGGAGTCGCCGCCGCCCGCTACGCTAGCCGAAGTTTTCGAACGAATTTCAGAGGATCGCGCACTATCGCCGATGCGACGCACCGACCTTCGGAGCGTGTTGCGACGACTGGGCCGCGCGTTCGGCGAACCCCTTTCGCGCATATCGGCCGACCCGCCGGTTCTACGCGAACGGCTTCGCCATGTTCATCCAAAACATCTTGGGGTGAAGCCGCGCCATCTCCAGCACTTGCGCACTCAACTGGCCTATGCGCTTGAGAGGACAGGCGTCCCGATCATACGCGCCTCCCCCAGAGAGCTATCGCCACTTTGGCATTCGCTGTTTCACAGCCTTCACCGTCTCGATTTTCGCCTTGGTCTGAGCCGTTTCATTCGCTTCTGTGACGAACGAGGCATCCCGCCCCACGAAGTAGACGATGATGTAAGCGAGAGGTTCAGGATCGGCCTCGAACGACACAGCATGCTTCTCAAACACCTGACCATCCACAGAATCGCCTGCCGTATGTGGAACCGGGCGGTGACGGAGATCGAGGGGTGGCCGCAGCAGATTTTGACCATGCCGCGAACCCCGAACCAGATGCTGAGGGACAGCATTGCAGCGTTACCAGAAAACGTCTGGGAAGAGTTAGACCGGTACGCTGAATGGCGACAAACTGCTGGCCCCGATGAACGCGGCTCGCGAAACGCGCCACCAACGAAGGCGTCGCTCGACCGGCAACGCTCGCAGGTTCGGTCGATTGCTCGCGCATTGGCCGGGTCGGGCCGGGACTTGACGCAGTTCACGTCACTCTCCGAGCTCCTGCGGCCCAGTGTTGTAAACGCGGCGATCCGTCACATGATCGAAAGCCGTGGCGGTGAATTGCGAGAATACGATGCCAAGATTGTCCGCACGGCGTATCTCATCAACCGCGACTGGTTGGGGACAGACGACCGGGATTTGGCGAAGATTGAGGCGCTTCGAAAACAGATCGACTGTGGCTACTACGGCATTAGGGAACAAAGCCTGGCGGCACTTCGCCAGTTCGAAAGCGAGGACAATCTGAAGCTCCTCCTCGGCCTTCCGGATAAGCTCATGCAAGAGGCGCGGACGGGTGACCGGGGAGGCCGCCGGGCGACGGTGACCGCCCAATCCGCTCTCGCCATCGAATTGCTGCTCGCGGCGCCCATGAAGACGGGCGATCTGGTGCGTCTTCGCCATGATCGCAGCTTCAATTGTCTCGACGGGCCAAGCGGCCCTCTCTATGCGGTCATCCCGAAAGACGAGTCGGCGGTTCATAAGGAACAGGCTTACGCGCTTCCGGAGCACACGCGATCGCTCCTCATGGAGTGTCAGCTTCGCTACATGCCCCCGGTCCAACCGGGCGTCATTCCCTGGCTGTTTCCAAAGAAATCCGGTGGCTGCAAGTCGGGGCACGCGCTGAGACAGCAACTAAAGCCAGTTATCTTCCGCCACACCGGTTTGACCATGACGCCCCAGCAATTCCGCCACCTGGCCGCGAAGCTCATCCTCGAGGCCGAACCGGGCGCGTTCGAGTTGGTCAGGCAGTTGTTGGGCCAAAGCCGATACGAGACGGCGCGTACAATGTACGGGCACCTGGAAACCAGGACCGCCGTGCGCCAGTACGATCAACTTCTCTCTCGGCTCGCCAAGGCGACACATTCGAACCTCGGAGCGTAGCGGGTACATACCATTGCATCCGCCGCCCATCACCCTTCTGCCGACGGATTGGCCTGCCGCCGACCGGCGTCTGTGGGACAGCTGCGTCGGTTCGATTCAAGAGCTCGGGGATCTGAAACCTCTCGATGCGAAGCTTCAGCCAAGCGAAACTTGGCAGGTGAGAGGATATGGCCAATGGCTCGGCTATCTCGCGAGAAAAGGAAAGCTGGACGAGAGTCCGCTACCTCTTGATCGTCTGACGCCGGAGTCGGTGCAGGGCTATGTTGATTCTCTCCGATCCAGAGTGAAGGTTACAACGGCCTATCTAAGCATCCTGGGCCTGCGCCGGGCCGTCTGTTCCCTCGCACCTGAAACGGACTGGGATTGGCTTCGGGAGATAGAGCGCAAGGTCTACCGGCTAGCGCGGGGGCAGCGTTCCGATCATGCCGTGGTGCCCATCGAATGGCTTTACCTGCTCGGTGAACACCTGATGTCCCGCGCCGATCACGAGGTGAAATCATTACCGCGCAAGAGGGGCGTGCTCTATCGGGACGGGCTCCTCATCGCCCTGTTGGCAGCTAGGCCCATTAGACGGAAGAACATATCGGCTCTTCGCATTCGGCGGCATCTCATCAAGACGGCGAACGGATGGACGCTATTCGTACCGGCGACCGAAACCAAACACCGCAGGTCGATCGAATTTCCATTGCCGACCGAACTTACGAGGCCAATTGATCGATTCTTGTCGATCTATCGGCCAAATTTCCCCGGTGCTGACGAGCACGACTTTCTATGGCCGGCGTGCACAGGAGGACCGCTGCTCGAACCGTCGGTCTCCCAAGCGCTGGCGCGCCGGACAAGAGCTGCGTTCGGCTTCTGCGTCGGCCCCAATTCCTTCCGCGTATCGGCGGCCACGTCGATTGCCATCCATGATCCCGTCAACGTCGCAACCGCTACTCGGCTCCTTGGGCATACGTGGATCAAGACGACGGGCCTGTATTACAATCGCGCAACGACAAAAGATGCCTCGCGCCGATACCAGCGGCACTTGGAAGCGCTTCGGAAACGGCTAGATTTGCAGGCCCGATGATTGATACTCTTGCGGCGCTATGTACCTTTTCCGCGCTGGAAAGTATGAGGTGTCGTCATGCGGTCGTTCGTGTTTATTTTGTTGATGATCTTCCTTGCGGGCTGTTACACGCAACAGGCCCTGGAGTCCAGGGAACCCTACACAATACTTGAGGTCGCGACGGACCCGGAAACATTGGCGGAATGTTTCCCGCGTCACCTTGGTATATTGTCTGCGAGTGGCGTCACCCGCACGGACGAGGACCCGGATATTATCCTCACGGCTCTAGACTCTGTGAATGCCATATTCTTTTGGCAGCTTCGCCTCTCTCCGATTGCCGACGGAAACTCAAAGGTCGTAATTCGCACGGCTTATTACATTGGAGGCCCACATTTTCAGGAAAAATACTTCGACGCCATGGCAGCCTGTGGCGAGATCATCTCGCGCGAAGACGCTGGCTAATCAAGGCGCGGCTGGGATAGGACGCCAACTGCCCGCCCAACCCATAGAACCCGTCACATACCGAGGTATGTACATACCCTTGTAGTCCACTCACCCCCGTATGCTGCGCGCGATTGTATGTAGTGCATACACACGTATGCGAGCGGGCTTGGCGATGGGAAGAGCCGGCGGCGGGGGAGCGGCGGCATTGAGCAACGGCGCGCCCAGTGAATGCCAGCCTGCTATGTCTGGCAAAACCAACCAATCTACTCAGTTGTGCTTTAGCAGCCTTTGGCTATACCATCATGTCTCAAATTGTTTAACGCGGGGGGGCAAATGAAAACGTTTCTCATCGTAGCAGCGTCCACAGTTGCGCTTACAGCGTGCGCGTCTCAGCCCGAAGACATCCAAACCGCTTACGTCTCACCGCTTCAGTATAACAATTACGACTGTGATCAGCTTTCCATGGAAGCTGAACGCGTTTCTGCCCGGACAATCGAACTTTACCGCAGCCTCAAGGATACGGCGGACACCGACGAGGTCCAGATGGGCGTCGGCCTGATCCTGCTCTGGCCGACACTCTTCTGGCTTGAAGGCGGCGACGATGAACGTGCCCCAGAATACGCACGCCTAAAAGGCGAGCGAGATGCGATTGAAAAGGTATCGGTTCAGAAAAGATGTGGCATCCAGTTTCAGCCAATGACGCCCTCGGACAGCTGAAAGACATCTGACGTCAGAACTTAGGCCCGAGCTAGCCTCAGGAGAGGCGCGTGCGGGATGTTGCGAGGGGGTAGGACTCTTCGACTAGGCAACGCACTGCTGCAGCCAGATCTTGAGGACCATGCACTTCTAATTCCGAATACCGGGGATCTAAA
>JADFIX010000468.1 GCA_022566435.1 Planctomycetota bacterium | reverse complement strand
TGAACCGATGATGGATACGGCTATCGTGGACAAGGCGACGACCGGGGCGTCGCAGACTGAACCGGTGGCAAGCCCCTTGGTCGGCTCTCACGGGCAGCGCAAGAACGATTCGCGGGAAACACCGACGCGAACGGCACCACCGAACGAGATGGGTGTCACGCCGCCGCCGACTTCGACGCCGGCACCGATCCTGACTCCGTCTCCGTCTCCGGCTCCCACCACGACACCCGTGTCGATATCGCCGACCGTGGCACCGGCGGCGATCGAAGAGCGCATCGTCGACTCGCCAACGCCACCTGCCGCGTCCCCTTCGCCGGTGGCGCCGAAAGAACAACCTGTCGCGTCGCCCTCGCCGGTGGCGCCGAAAACACAACCTGCCGCGTCCCCTTCGCCGGTGGCGCCGAAAGAACAACCTGTCGCGTCCCCTTCGCCGGTGGCGCCGAAAGAACAACCTGTCGCGTCCCCTTCGCCGATGGCGCCGAAAGAACAACCTGTCGCGTCCCCTTCGCCGGTGGCGCCGAAAGAACAACCTGTCGCGCTGCCTGTGAAGTCCGCTTCGCGGGAAGAGATCGACCGCAAGATCACTGCGATCTACGGCGTGCATCAGGAGGGCGAAATCATCGTCTTCCGCACCCACAATCCCGGGGCCAAGGAGGTTCAGCTTGCGGGCGACTTCAACGTTTGGATGCCGCATACGACGCCTATGCGGTCATTGGTGGAAGGCGATTTCGAGGCACGCATGCGGCTGCCGAGAGGACGCTACCGCTATCGCCTGGTCATCGACGGCCGCTGGTCGCACGACACGCACAATCCGATCGTGGAGACGAATGATTACGGCGAGTTGAATTCGATCGCCGAGGTGTCTCAGTAGGCCGCCGCTTCAAAGAATAATTCACGGTAGGTCGGGCTCAGCCCGAAATGGGCGTAGCGGTAGACATTCCGTCGGCCAGAGCCCGACCTACAAGCTGACAACTGAGCACGCTACACCCGTGTCACTCCCAGCCAACGAGCGGAGGCAGCGAACCGGCCGCCAATAGTTCATCCGCGAAGAATTGGGCCACAATCTCGTTTCCCACCGCGCTGAGATGGTTGCAATTGAAATAGTTGGCACCGTCTGCCGTGAGCAGGTCGCCGATGGACGACACATCCAGCACGTTGGCCCCGCCGGTCGCCGCGGCCGAGCGGATCGAATCATTCAACAGCCGGATGTAAGCGTTCGCGTTGATCGCCTGGCCGGGGAGAATGATGTCCAGCGGCAGTGCGGGGCATTGGCCGAAGTTTGCGACGATGGGGAAGAAGGTCGCGACGTGGACCTCCCAACCGGCGCCTCTGGCCAGTCGCACCGCGTCGCGAATGTTGGTGGTGATATCTCTAAGCAAATTCGACAGACTGTTGGTGAATGGGTAGTCCGGGTCCTCCGGCGAGAAGAGCATCAAGCGATCGTGATCGGCGAGGAACTCGTTGATGTCGTTTCCACCCTCCCAGTAGATGAAGACCTCCGCGTTGGGAAAAATCCCGAACTCGATCAACTCCCCAAGCCGATCGAGCCCTTCCTCGGTGGTCTCGCCGCCGTGGCCCTCGTTGGAAATGGTCTCGGGCGGTTGCTGAAGCTTCTCGCGGAGGATGTCGGGATAGTCCCGCTCCGACGGTCCGGCCGTGGTCGAGTCTCCGAATGCTACGTAGAGGACGTTCGGGTCGGGTATGCGAAAAGCATTGTCCGATCCGCAACTGGTGATCAGCAGGATGGGAAGAATCAATAGAGAAGAAACGATACGTTTTCGATCGAGTTTCATGGTCGCGATCCTGGTTCGCATAGTCGCCGCCGCGTCTTTGAGCGTGTTTTGGTAGGGTGTTTTCATTACCGAGCCGCGACCGTTAGGGAGCGTTTTCTCCAAGAGAGTCAGACCGCTTCCTTACGGGCGCGTCTCGGAAAAAGACTTCATAAATTCGCTCCAAGGGCATGGTGTCGTGGGCTCGGTGTCGAGTCAACGGGACGTGATTGGCGAGCTCTACGGCACCGCGCCGACGAGGGTCTCCCGACGACGGGATCGGAGGCCGTAGGGCAGTCGCATATTCAGTGCAACTGCACGACATGTCAGTCCCCGCCTTTTGCCGGATATGGTGCGGTTTTGACCCGAAGCGGCGTCGTGATTCTTGCGATGGGGTAGACGTCTTTGTGATCATCCCAATAGGGCGACCGTTTATAGAAGAACTGCAGTCGCGCTCGCGGATTGCCGGCGAACTCGCGGTCTTTGCGGATGCGTTGTTCGAATTCCGTCTGGAGGTCCGGGTCGGCCCGCAGCATCTCTCGGGCGAGCGCCTCGGCCACGTAGTGCTCCGAATACTCCTTCTGCTCGAAGATCGCGTTGAAAAATCCCCACGATAGGAGCGAGTCCGGCGCTTCCGGCTCAAACAGAAAGATGGCCACCTTGCCGTCCGGCTGATTCAACGGCACGAAAACCGAGCCCGGTCGATACGTCCGTTGCTCGACGAACGGCACGGTCTTGTACTTGGGCTCGAACCGGCCCTCAAATGGTTTGCGCGGGTAGGTGACTTCCTCAAAGCGATACGTTTCAAATTCACCAGTCAGGGGTTCCAGAAGCCGTTCACATCGCAGGCCGTGTGCCACCGCGAGTTCAATAACCTCTTTCCACTGCGGGGGAATGATATAGCCCAGCGGCGGCGTTACCGTGCCGGTGACTTTCACTTTGTTATACCAGACGGTCTCGATGTCTATGGGTGTTTGATTGTCATAGATGATCCGCACATCACCGGATACGTCGCTCAGCTCGCGGTGATAGGCGAATCCCTTGAATGTGATGGGTACGGAATCGTCCGTTCTTCCCACGCGCACCGGCATACTAAACTGTGGATCGTATTTCGAACCCATGCGAACCGTCTCGTCGTCGGCATCGCGAACGGCTTTACGGAGGGCTTGCGGATCGCGGTTCACGATCTCCAGTACGCGCTTCATGATGTTGTAGTGGCCAAAGACGCGCGTGCGGTAGTCTTTGAGCATGTGGGTCTCGACCAGGATCGACGGGCGGTTGCGGATCGCGGCGTAGCCGGTGGAATACCGCGGGCTGAACCCGCCGGAGCGGATGCCCTTCGACGGGTCGCGCGAATCGACAAGACTGAAATACGTCATCGGGATGTGGCCATCCGCTTCGAGCGCGGGCAAGAGCGGCGGATAAAGCGTTTCATTCAGCCACTTCACGACCTGCGGTGGGGCGACCTCGTGGCGTTCGGTGGCGAAGGTGAGGTCGTACTGCCAGTCGCCGCCGTCGGTGGTGTGGTTGTCGAAGTGCAGGTCGGGTCGCCAGGCGTTCCAGACTTTCAGCCAGCCGCGCATTTCCACGGTATCCGCTTTCGTGTAGTCGCGGTTGAGATTCAAGTTGCGCGAGGTGACCCGCCAGCCCATCTCCGCCGGGCCGTTCTGGTTGATGCGTGAGTAAGGTCCGAACCGCTCGTGGCCATCCAGATTGAAAATCGGGATGACGATCAGGACGACGTGCTCCAGCAGATCGGCTCTTGTTCTGGTGACGGCCATGTCTCGCATGAGCATGAGGGAGGCGTCCTTGCCTTCGCACTCACCGGCGTGGATGCCGTTTTGCACGAAGATGATGGCGTGGTCACTGGCACGCGCCGCCTCGGGCGTGAACAGCCGGTCTTTGGAGACGACCAATAGCGGCATGTCCCGGCCTTCGGGGCTGGTGCCGTAGGACTGCATGTCGATCCAGTCGGATGCCTCCGCCAGCCGTTTGCAGTAGGCCACCGTTTCGTCGTAGCGCGGCGTCTCGCGGAAGTCCGTACGCTCGGCTTTGGTCAGCCACTCGGGCGGGACGTCGGTCGAGGGGTTGACGAGTTTGTCGGATTCGTCGGCGCGGACGTTTGCCGCGCCGAAAAAGTCTTGGCTTGCCATCGACAGAATAACCGTCGCCAGGAAGATCGCTAATGGTCGTTTCAGCATATTTTTCGCACTCACTGGTGCCTCGTCGCACGTGATTTGATGGGTGGCATGGGCAAGCGAGAGCTTGCCCGTGTTTGCGATCGGATGCGCACGGGCAAACAAGTTTGCCCATGCCACTCAACGCAACCCATCTGAGTTTCGCCGCGGCCTGCACTCGTGCCCAGTTACTGACACGCCTCGGCACATTGACGTATCATGCGTGCGATGAACGAATCGAGCAAGCCGCTGAAGCGCTGCCCGGTGTGCCGATACGACCTGCGAGGTCTGCCGGCGGAGCATCGGTGTCCGTCGCTTCAGTCTTGCTCTGTCCGGTACGCAAGGCGGCTAGGACAGCTATGGAACGGCGTTCTGTCATGGGACGCTCCCGGGGCAGGGAATGACCTCTGATAAGTCGAAGAGCTTGTGGGGTCAAAACTTCCGCGTAGTCTTAGAGGGGCTGGCGGAAACCGATGTGGTCATATTCGTCGAGAAGTTGATGCGTCAGCACCGCGAGAGTCTCAAGCAGCTCGACCACATCGCCTCACTGCACGAGCTGGCCACCAAGATGGTCCAGGACGCCGA
>JADFIX010000467.1 GCA_022566435.1 Planctomycetota bacterium | reverse complement strand
AACCATCGCAATTCAGGTACATCGGATCGACCGAGGACGACCCGTCCGCCTGTAGCAATCGCGGTTCCGAAGGCCCCGAACGGGTTTTCGGGCCCTCCCCGCGGGAGGCGGGCGGCCATGTCGAACCGAGCTACGGTATCCGTTTGGAATGTTGTGGGATCGAAGTTGACGACCGAGCCCTGAAACCACGGCTCTTCGAACCTTGGGTTATAGCTGGACGTGGTCATGATAAAGCGGCCGTCGTTGGCGATGCCTGAGATCATGAGTGCCGACGAGAGGGCTGCGCTGGAACGCCCGCTGAATCTCTTCCTCGATGCCGAATTCGTCGAACGGATCGGGTACGAGCTTGACGCCTTGCTTGTCGATTCCGGAACCGTCGGCCAACACCTTGATCGAGGCATTGGAGTCGGGCACCTGTTTGACAATCGATAGAATCCTCAAGGTGCTGGTCTCCTAGCTTAAGGAACAAAGCACACTCTGCACGCGCCCCGGAGTGTCTCGGGCCGAGCATGGTAGCCGATTCCGACCTCGATGGGCAGGGTTCAAAGTACACTTGTTTGGCGTGCAGCGCGGGAGAGGGATATTGGGGCGGATCACTCTACCGCCCGGCTCAATATGCGATGGAAAAGGATAAAAACTCGCCGGTCGCGGGGCTATCCTGACCGGCCACGTCGGAAATGCGACCGCCCATGGCATCCGCGACGGCAGCCTGAAATCGGGAGACTTCGCCCGGCTCGCCCTCGGCCACCATCTGGACTCGCCCGTCGGGTAGGTTTTTCACAACTCCCACGACGCCAAAAGACCGAGCGACCTCGCAGGCGGTATATCGAAACCCCACGCCCTGCACGCGGCCCGTGAAATAGACGGTACGACGGATATTCGGTGGTTTCTGTTCCGACATGGGGACGACAGTTCGTTCCGGACCAATTAGGTGCTAGTGCATCGCCAACCTCAAGTATGCGGGTCGACCACGAGCTGGGTCGCTCACGCTCGCCGTACTGAACGCGACCAACTAGGGAGCGTGAAGGCGACGCTTCCTGAGCATCAGTACCGTCCCGATTCCATCGGGATTAGGGAGCGGCCCGCTCGACACCCGCAAAACCAACATTGTCGGCCCACTAATCGCGCCGTTTCATGAAATAAATCTCGCGACCGTTGTCGCGATAACAGACCTCATCCATGTAGAAACGAATGAGCATAATCCCTCGTCCGTTTGGTATGGGCAGCCGCTCGGGCTCGGTGCAATCAGGAATATTCTCGGGCTCGAAACCGGTACCCTCATCACGCACGATGATCACCGCCTTTTCATCGCTGACGGCATAGCGCACAGTTATTTTCTTGTCCGGATCGGCGCGATTCCCGTGTTTCACCGCATTGGTGAGCGCTTCTTCCAGCGCTAATTTGATCCCAAACGTGGTCTCTTCGGAGTAATTGTGTCGCTCGAGTTCGCGGATGATCGCATCCTTGGCTACGGCGGTTTCCCGCTGATCGCTGGCGATCACGCAAACGTGGAAGGACCCTTCGTTGTCGGGATCAGGTTGGATCATGCAGCGCCGGGTACCGAGTGAACGGTGATCGTAGTCGTCCACGCCACCATTCAACGCCCGCGAAAACAGATTCGCGGGCACGGGATCCCGCCTCCTTAGCTCAAAAGCTCTTCAACGCCTCGTCTCTCGTATCATAGATGTCAAAAAGCTTGTTGAGACGAGTGATCTTGAAGACTTCGTAGATCTGGGGCGTAATTTCAGACAGTTTCAACTTACCGGACCGACCCTCGATCTCTTTATGCAGCGTGATCAACATTCCAAGCGCCGCACTCGACAAGTGCTCTACCTGATGGAACGAAAGAAGAAGCTTGATGCCGGGGTGGTCCTGTACGAGTTTCGACAACTCGTCGCCGATTTCAGCGATGGAAATCTCTTCCAAGATCTTTCGATCGGCAAACTCGACGATTCGAGCCTCGTCGGTCTCGATTACGGTCAGGTGAGGCTGTTCTTCGGCCATGGTCGCTTTGCTCCGATGATTCTAATGCTATGATAAGACCGACAACGGGGGTAGAGTCTAGGCTGGACGCATAAGGTGTCAAGAACCGGCCATTTGGGGCGGGCGTAAGATGAGTTGAGCCGGGCGCCCGGCAATGTGCTTTCGACGAAAGGCTTCATTACCCGTGCAGGTACGTTTTTCCACGTTTTTTTTGATGCTCCTCTTCGCCGGCGCGATCGCCGAAACGGCCTGGGCCTGGGGACCCGCGACCCACATCGGTCTGGGAAGTCGGATTCTTGGCGAGCTATGCGTGTTGCCGGCTGGCGTGGCGTGGATTCTTCGTCGTCACGCTGCCGCCTTTCTCTTCGGAAACATTGCCGCCGATGTCGTCTTTGCGAAACGGTGGAGCCGGGTCAAGCAGTTTTGCCACCATTGGCCCACGGGCTTTCGCCTGCTGGACGAGGCCGCGAACGATCAAACAAGAGCCTTTGCCTATGGGTACCTTTCTCACCTGGCGGCGGACACCGTCGCCCATGGGAAGTTCGTGCCGCGACAGATCGTCGTCAGCGGTAGCAGCGTCCATTTCGGCCATCTCTATTGGGAACTTCGCGCCGACGGCCTTGAAAGCGACGACACCTGGCATCTCCTGAAGAATCTTCTGGCGGACGATCTCCGTCAGCATCATGACACACTCGCACCGAATATCACCGATACGTTTCTGCCGTACACCATGAATCGACTACTATTCCACCGGATCAACAATCTCTTCGTAAGACCTCGATTCCGGAGATCGCTGGAGCGGCTGCGTATGTCGGCGTGCTGGCCGCTGTCCGCACCCTTGATGTCGGCATACCGTGACGAGTGCGTCGACCGCATCTGCTCCGTGCTCTCCGAAGAAACGCGATCTCCCCTTCTTCGCGAAGACCCCAACGGCACGTCGGCGCTGATGAAGCTCCGCATCCGCCGGCGCGAGCTACGCCGGCTAGGACGACGACGCTTGATCACTTCGCGCCGAATGCGCGAGACCTCACTGGGATTCGAGCCGGTCGCCCGCGGCCGTGACCCATTCGACAGGTGCAATGTCGAATCGACAACCCGCGTCTAAACAGGTTGGCCACCCTCCCCCGCCGTACCGCCAAAGCAGCCGTCGTTGCGAATCCGTGACAACCCGATTATCCTCGCCGCGCGTGTGATCCGGTTCCATAACGACGGCACCGATTGCTGCGCGAGAACGAGGATCGAACGTGAACGTCGCATTGATCGGCAGTGTGAGCTCCAGCTTCACAGCGCTTCAAGCGCTTATTCGGGCGGGTGTGGATATTACAGCCGTCCTCGGTCTCGAAGAGTCACAGGCCGACCGCGTCGCCGACTACCGGTCGCTTCGTTCGCTGGCCGAAGGAGCCGCACTCCCCTTCTTGTCTTTCGGCAAAGTGACCGAGCCCGCGGTTGGAAAGTTCTTACGAAACCGCCAACCCGACATGCTCTGGTGCATCGGACTGTCGCAACTCCTGCCCGAGCAGCTTATCCGTATCGCCCGCCACGGTGGCGTCGGGTTTCATCCCACGATGCTTCCCAAGGGCCGCGGCCGGGCGCCGGTCGCCTGGACGATCCTGCGGGGCGAACGAGCCGCGGTGAATCTATTCTACTTAGCGGACGAACCCGACGCTGGCGACATCATCGTCCAGCGTGAGGTCCCCGTCCTGCCCGACGACTATTCACAAGACCTCATCCAACGCACGAACGAAATGTTGCACGAAGTCATCCTGGAACTCGCCCCGGCCATCAAGAGCGACACGCTTCCCCGAACGCCGCAAGATCATTCCCAAGCGACGTATTACCCAAAACGAACGCCCGCCGACGGTTTGATCGACTGGTCCAAATCCGCGGACGACGTCTATCGCCTGATCCGCGCCGCTGGTCGGCCCTATCCCGGCACATTCACCTACCTCGGGGAAACGAAAGTAACGATTTGGCGAGCCCGCCCGGAAGAACCCACTCAGGTCGTCTCGGATCGCTATAATAAAGACGCAGGAACGATCTTGACCGTCGACGCCGCCGGCCGCCCGCTCGTCAAAACCGGCGATGGTGCCATTCGCCTGACGGAAAGCGAGCCGGACGACGCGGTGATTTCAGCGGCGACGTTTCTTGTTCAAGGCCGGAGTTTTCAAGATCGCCGATCGTCAGAGGAGAGCCCCGAATGAGTCATGTTTTGGTCATCGCCCCCCATCCGGACGACGAGGTACTCGGCGTCGGTGGCACGATTCTTCGTCACCTTGATTCTCGCGACGACGTCCACGTGGTCATCTGCACGCGCGGCGAGGAGTCGCGATTTGGCAACGAACAGGTCGCCCGTGTACAAAAGGAAGCCTGCGACGTCCACGCCTTTTTGGGGCTGACCGGCTCGCACTTCCTCGATCTACCGGCGGCCATGCTGGATACCGTGCCCGGCGCCGATCTGAATATCGCTCTAGGAAGCGTGTTCGACGCGGTGAGGCCGGACACGGTCTACGTGCCGCACGTCGGTGACGTACACCGCGATCATCAACTGGTGTTC
>JADFIX010000466.1 GCA_022566435.1 Planctomycetota bacterium | reverse complement strand
GGCTCCAAGCGCCGCTTACCAGCTCCGCAAGCTGATCTCACGGCATAAGGTTCCGTTTGCATTCCTTGTTGCGTTCTTTGTGCTCGTGACGGGTGCAGCGATCTGGACGAATGCTTTGCGGGCTCAGGCCGCCGCCGAGGCGGAGACCGCCAAGCAGATATCGGATTTCTTGGTCGGGCTTTTTAGAGTCTCTAGTCCATATGAGGCCCGTGGAAATGAAGTCACCGCCCGTGAAATTATCGACAAAGGGGCGGAGAAGATCGAGCAAGAACTTGCGGATCAACCCGAACTCCAGGCCAGGTTGATGCTGACGATCGGAAAGGTTTACAAAGAGCTCGGACTCTACGACAGGGCTTACGCATTGTTGCAAAGAGCGCTGGAGATCCGTCAAAATTCACTGGACGACGACCACGTGGAAACCCTTGTTTCGCTGGGGCACCTGGCCAGCCTGCTTCGTCTTAAGGGCAAGTTGTCAGGGGCCGAAGAAGCAATGCGTCGGGCACTGGAAGGCCACCGCCGCGCCCGGGGCGAGGACCACCCGACCACGCTTAGCTTGTTGACCGCTTTGGCTAATGTGCTCACAGAACGAGGAAAGTACTCTGAGGCGGAGGACGCCTACCGCCGGGCGCTGGAGCGTCGGCGCCGCACCCGCGGCGATGACAACCGGGGAACCATGACGACGATGGCCAACCTCGGCAACTTGCTCCGCTTACGGGGCAATTACTCAGAGGCCGAGGTGCTGTTCCGCAAGACGCTAGATTATTTCCGCCGAGAGTTGAGTCCCGATGACCCAAATACGCTCGCGGTGCTCAACAAGATGGGCGCCCTGCTCCGAGACCAGGGAAAGTCCTCTGAGGCTGAGGCACTGCATCGCCCATTGCTGGAAAGTTGCCGCCGAGTTCGGGGCGTCGAACATCCAGCAACGCTCGCCGTGTTGAAAAACCTTGCCCGCGACGTGGCCGACCAGGGTCGGCTGGAGGAGGCTGAGGAGTTGTTTGAAGAACTCATGGCGACCGCTGCGCGGGAATTGCCACCTGACCACTGGCATCTAGGCGTTTTCGCGGCGTATTACGGCGAATGCCTGACCAAGCTCGAGCGATACGTAGAAGCGGAGCAGCAACTCGTCGGGAGCAGTAAGCTCCTAAAAGAAGCGCTTGGTGGCGAGCATAGATACACCGTCGAGGTAATAAACTTCCTCGTCAACCTATATGAAGCCTGGGGCAAGCCGGAAGAGGCCGCTGAGTACCGAGCCATGCTGCCGAGATAGCGGAACATCTGGAGATCACACGTAACGCGGTTTTCATCGCGAAGCATCGTGTGCTTCAAAGGCTGGGAGAGCTTCAGCAAGAATACGAGCAGCCTTTGTAGGGAGCGAGATGATGTCCTGTCCTGAACTGGCCCATCTTGCATCCTGTTCGGCGGGTACGCACGGGCCGCCCGATGGCGGCCCGTGCCGAGAATCGCTAGTTATCTATTCTGCGAAGACCGGAGGTTTATTCTCGTTCGGCCCTTCGCGCTTTTCTAGGGTCAACGATCGCCACGTTCAATGTCGAATCCGTGCGGCATTCGATCGGCGATGCACCGGCGTCGCGGAGAAACGTATGCTCGCTCCCGGCAAGGCTGACCGTGAACGTGCCCGCGGCATCGCGCGACGCCCGAAACAGAAAGGTCGCCAGCAAGCCCGGCTCTGCCGCATCAACCGAGTTCGTCAACTGCACAGCGCCTGCTTCTCTCGTTTTGACGTTGGTCACGTCCAGGGCGTTTCCCGCACCGAAAACGTATTCGGGCCGGCTCTCGTCGATGACGATCTGCTCCAACTCGAGCGATCCTTGTGCTCCGCCTTCCACGTTGAGTGTAACCTGGAAGGTCTGGAGGTCCTCGACGTCGGCGACGAGCACGTCGATCGCGATGCGCGCTCCGGCCAGCAGGAGAGACCGATCCGCCATGAGCAAGATTCGAGTTTGCGATTCCGTTTCACCCGCGAGCATCGGGAGCCCGCCCAAGAATGTCGCCGCGAAGACGGAGAGTCCTATCGTTTCCAATTTGATTGTTCTTTTGACCGTGTTCATGATTCGCTCCTTCTCGTTATGCGCTTTGTTACGCGTTGATATCTTCTTTGAATGCATTTTTCATCAAACGCCTGAACCCAGCCCGCCATCTACGGGCACTGTGTCAAATCGGGACCGCCTTGGCCTTCGTTGTACTCAAAACCCTGAAAGCCTTGGATAATCGCGAATACGTCATTGATATTAACCTTCAGATTTATCTGGGTTCCATTCTGGAGCGGTTCCATGTCCGTTACGGACAAGTGAGTCGCGTTTAAGGCGTTGGGATTCTGGAACGTCTTGATGGCCGCCACGAAGTCGTCTGCGTTCACCGTGAGGTTGGGCGCCGACCATTTATTATCTGGAGCCCCGGAGAAGGTGCCCACTACGTCGCCCATCCACTTGGCACCAGGCTTCGCCTGCGTGTCAAACAAGGCGTCGCCGGACAATACTCCGTCAGCCTCGACCGCGATGGCATAAGTCGTCGTCGGAACGATCGGACAACCGGTCAGATGCACCGTCGGACATCCAGACCAATCCGGCTCCGTCGTCGGTTTGTTCGGCGAGAGGACCGAAATACAGGTCGCTGGAGACGGTGGTTGGCCGTTAACCGGGGCGGTCGCCCACCACGGTCCGGCGCTGCCCACGCCGTTGACCGCCGAACTATCCACCTGCACGCGAATGTGAAGGTTGGGCGGGTTGGTACCATTGACACCACGCGGATCGATGGAGATGTAGCGGTTTTTCAGGATATTATGCGGCGCCGGCGCCCGAATCGGCGGATCGAGCGATCCGATGATCGCGTCCTCGTCGGTGATCGTTAACGAGCCCAGGTTGGTTCCAGTGATGTCAAAACCGGACAGACTGTCGATGGCTCCTGTCGCGTTATCGGCCAGCAGACGAATCTCATCGCCTTCGAAACTTCCACCACCGTTCGAGGCGTCAGCAGCGGTTCCGCCAAGCGGGGTGAAGTTCCCGGGCCGATCGAATTCGAAGATGTAGCACGGCGGATCGGGCGGGAGCTTGCCGCACCCGGTGATTTGGGGTGCACCGAAGCCTGCGTCAATCAACTCTCCCACCACCCCGCCGCCAGGCACCACCGCGCTGCCGACAAAGTTGCCGCCGTTGAAAACCTCGATCCGAATGTTGGATGACCCGATCGCCGACAGGTTGGCGGAGGCCTGGACCGCACCGCCGGTGTTGGCAAAGCCGGCGATCCCCAGGAATGTGTCCGGAATACCGCTGAACGTACCTGTAGCTGCCACGTCAAACGCTGTGCCGGGTGTACTGAGACCGACCGGATCGAGCGAGACGTGGAACGCCGTGCCGTATTCACTTTCTCCCAGATCGATCGACACACCGTCCTCCCCGCTGGAGCCGATGTTGCTGATGGTTAAGGCTTGCCCGGTCTGCCCGCCGAGCATATGCGCCTCGCCGAGAGATCTATGGGCGAACCCAAACAGGGAGAGGTTCTCATCGACGAGGGTGAACTCGGGTTGGTTCGTACCGGTCAGCGCCACGCGCGAAAATGCGCCGATGGTGGCCGTCAGACCCAACGGCGTTATCGTTATCTCTTCCGCGTCTTGAATGACGGTCCCATCGACTTCAACGAGGCAAGTACCCTCAAAGTCGACGGGCGCCCAGAAAATGTGGCACGTCCAATCCGGCCCATTGGGGTCGGGCTTCAACCAAGTTACGGGCTCGATGCGCAGAAGCTCGATCGGCGGCAACAGTTTGTAGACCGCGTTACCTTGTGGGACGGGAGCGCTGAGAACGACTTGCCCGCCCTTGATCACCTCCACGAGGTAATCGGTCGTACCAGCGGAAAAGTCTACAAAGGCATGGATTTCGTCGCCGACGACGGACTCTGTGTGCCCTTTGGCCACCAGTTGCTGTGGAGTACCGTCCACGGTTCCGAATAAGCTCCAATCCATGCGGGCTCCGACTTGATGAGGCACGTCGTGGAGGAAAGATCCTCCCCAACCATCGGCTTCGCCCAGATCGATCGACACCCCGTCCTCGCCGCTGGAGCCGATGTTGGAGACGACGAGATTGCCGTTCGGATCGATGCTGAGGTTCGCTTGTCCGGCAGCAGTATGCCGCAGACCGAAAGCGAAGAGGGGGAACTGATCGGACTGGAACTCAAACGCTCCCATGTCGACGATCGGCGGGATGCCGTTGCCCGTGTCGGGTGTGGCCGGGTCGTCGCTAAAACGGGGACTACCATCCAAGTCGATCGGAAGGGGCTCGTTCATATCCAAATCGCCGTCAAGATCGAATTGATCAGGCGGCACGGCCGTGTTATCCGCGGCGTCGATGCACGGCGAACCGGCTTGAAGGCGGAGATCGTCGTTTGCAGCGTCTACGAACTGCGGGTCGAGGTCTATGTTTCCAACGCCACCGAGCGCGCCCGTTAAACCTTGGATGCAGCTCCAGTCGAGATTGGGTGGATTACCGTTCAGTTGGGCCGATTCGTCCATTCCCCCGGGATCAGCGT
>JADFIX010000465.1 GCA_022566435.1 Planctomycetota bacterium | reverse complement strand
CCTGATGGGTCTACGATCGATCGCCTTTAGATTGAAGGCCCGCGTCCATATGAGGAAGATCAATGATGAAGAGACGGCCGGCGTGCTCGACTAAATGGTTGACCTAGAGTCCGACAGAGTGTTGCCACGGAGTGCCTCGGATGTGCTCGCCCCAAGCAGATACCGGGTGCTCGCGGTCATCGTATTCGGCGTGTTGCTGTACGTGCCTTCGCTGTGGTGGGGGTTCTTCGCCGACGATTACGGTCACCAGATCATTTTGCAAGGCATTGGCGAGCACCCGACCATGCGCGCCTGGTCGCTTTACGATTTTGGCGGACTGCCGCCGAAAGAATCCGCAGCGTGGCAGAGCGGCGGCTTCCCGTGGTGGACCGATTCAGACTGGCGGGTAAGTTTTTTTCGTCCGCTGACAAGCGTGTCCTTGTGGGTGGACCATTTGATCTACGACGATTGGGCGGTCGGCTTCCATCTCACGGGTCTTCTGCTCTTCGGACTTCTGCTCTACGTATTGTATGGTCTTTACCTCGAGCTGGGTCTGTCCGGACGCGCGGCACTATTGGCGCTATGGCTATTTGCGGCCGCGGACAGTTCCCTCTTTCCCGTGAGCTGGCCGGCTAACCGTAACACGCTCTTATCGGCGTTGTTCGGTGTGCTGGCAGTATCTCTGTTCCTGTCGTCGAAACGGCGCGCCGCCTGCACGACTGTGATCGCGGCGCTTTTCTGCGCGTTCTTATCGTGTCTATGCAAGGAATCGGGAGTTGTCTATTTCGGCGTCATCGCGGCGCTTGGGTGGGTGCCCACCGACTCGCGAGAAGGCGACAGACGTCCGAAAGCATGGACGCCGGCAACGATTCTATGCCTTTTGGTCGTCATCGCTTACCCGATCGTGCTGGCCGCGACCGGTTTCGGCACTCGGTGTGATTTCTATGCACCGCCGTGGTCCAGTCCCGTCATCTTCGGTGAACGATTGCTCCTGATGTTCTCGGCGGGCTGCCTGAGTTTGCTTGTATGGTTTCCGATCGACGGCGTGACCGTCATCCCGTCACTCTTCTGGCCGATGGTTCTGATCGGTGGATGCGGCACCGCGTGGTTGGGACGTTTGGTGCTTCGGACCGCGAAAGCTCATTCCTCGGTGCCCTTCTTATTGATATGGATCGTCCTCACACTTTTTCCCCAGGCGATCGCCCCGCCCCAAGAACGGCTGCTTTTCGTCCCCTCGATGGCCGGCGCCGCGATGATCGCCCTGTTCATACGCGGGGCACTCGACCGCGACCGTGCCGCCGATTCACCACGACGTCGCCGACTCGTTGCGAAGATAGTATTCGTGTTCGCCGCGCTGATTGCGCCGTTGCAGGCGCTCGGCCTCGGCGTTTTCATGTGCGATTTGAGCACCCATATTCGTGAGGTCGTGATCACCGCGGACGTGGGGCCAATCTCGGCGGGTCGACGCGAAGCCTTCATCCTCAACGCACCGACGTCCCTCATTGCCTTCAATGCTCTCTCCACATGGGCTGTTGAAACGGGCGATGCGAACGTTCGGTTTTGGCCGATGCAGGTTGGCCGGCGCGGCGTGCGGTGGACGCGAATCGACGACCGCACGTTCGATCTCGAGAGTCTCGATACGCCTTTCTTGACTTCGATGTTCGCGCGTGTCTATCGAAGCACGGCCGAACCCGCTCGCCCGGGCGACCATTTCACAACGCCGCTGTTCGATGTCACCATCCAAGACGTCGACGAGACCGGGCTGAGGCGATTTCGCGTGCGATGTCTGGAATCAATCGACTCCGCGCATTATCGGTTTCTCAGCTTTCGCGACGGGCGGCTAAAACACACGCCGCCCCCGGCGATCGGCGAAAGCTTGGAGATCGAAGCCGTGGAGCCGTGGAGCCGCTTGTTGCCCTAGTGTAGTGATTCGCGCAGTTCGCATCTTATCCGAGCCGCGACCGTCAGGAGCGGACCGCGTTGGACGTCCCGAAAGCCTCAAGACCGCCATCGACCCATGATGCACCACTTATGAATCACTACACTAGGAGTACCGCCAACGTTGATTCCGCGAGTTGCAAGCGGGCCGCCTCCCTCACGGTCGCGGTAATGATGCTCAGAAGCGTCGGCTTCACGCTCATTCGTGCGCCCTATCCGGTAGCACGAATTCGGTCGCTCTTCCGTCCCTTCGTCGCTCCGTCGCTCCGTCGCTTCGTCGCTTCCGTCGCTTCCGTCTTGCCCGACGAGACCAAGCCGCCTGACCCGCCTATGATGATACGAGGGCGCACGAAATCGGTCTTTGAGGAGACGAATCATGATGACACGGATTGTTCTAGGATCGCCAGTGAAATGTCATATTGCCTCGATGGTGGCGGCCGGACTCATGATCCACTCACTCGGTCGGACCTCGTCTGCCCAACAAGTTGATCTCTCACCGCGGTTCGAATTGGGGGCGACGTATCACTACGTGAGTTCGAGCCGGATCGAAAACGAGATTCAAATCGACTCCGCCCAGGCGCCGGAGAAAATCCGTGTGCGCACGAAGGCGGGAATGGCCTTTAAAGTCATGCGTGTTGAACCCGATGGCTCTGCGACCATTGCCTGGACGCTTAAGTACTTGTCCATCTCGGCGGACGGAATGATTCCGGGTGTTGACGGCATGCTGGACTACGATTCGCGCACCGATGCAGGGACGTCACTTCTTGCCCCCTTGTTTGCGGGCTTCATCGATAATCCCGTGTCTGTCCGGGTCGATGCCAAAGGAAATGTCGTGGACTTTCAGCACGTCGGCTCAGGGGGATCGATCAACCCGCTCGGTTCACTGCTCCAGGGCCTTATGTCGAAGCAGGCCTTTGAGCAGCTACCCCTGATGGCCACCAGTGGCGCCCCCAATTTCGCGAAGCGCGGTACGACTTGGCAGAGAACGACGAGCGTTGAAATGCCGTGGGGGTCCGGTGCCATCGCTATGACTCAAATCTTCAAAGTCAAACGGTTCGATCCAAGACGCGGCACAACGGTTCTCCAGATGCGTGGAACGCTTACCAAAGCGAATTCAAACACGCCCGCCGCAACAGGCAAACCACCGAAGTCCACAAGAAACGCCCTGAAGCTCAACGCAGGATCCACACAGGGTACGTACATCTGGAACCACAAGGCGGGAAGGCTTCAGTCTGCTGAATCACAACTCACGATCAAAACGAAGATCAACACATTGCTTGGTCCCGCAAACCTGACGCAAAAGATGTCTTCGAGCGTCAGGTATGTCGAAGGGCTCAGCGGCGAGTCACGCGAGGCCGGCTGAATGCGCTACGTCATCGTCCGCCGGTGGGTTGCCCGCGCGTACTCTTTCCGAGCCGCGACCGTCAGGGAGCGGGGGTAGAAGAAAATTGCTAACGCGCGCGGCTCTGTTCGTCCATATCGATTCATGCGGCCTTGGGATAGCGTCCAATGCCTGGACCGCGAGAATCGGAGTTGAGCGGATTTCTTCAAACAGGTTTCGGCTGATCCAAGGGGTGCATCCCATTCCGGGGGGCGCTCTTGAATAATTCGCGCCCCACTGCAAGCGATTGCGCGTGATCGGAGCCTCACTTACGCAACGAAGCAAGAGAAAGGTGGCGCATCGACGTGGTCAAGCGACGGCATCGCAAGCGCCGCATACCATTGCCGACAAATTTACCACCCATTTGTGGATGCCCCCCAGCCCCGTGAGGGGCGAACGGTTTGTAGCCCATGGCGGTAAGCCATGGGTTAGAATGCGTGATTCCTGACCCTAGCCCCGGAGGGGCGATACGTTCTGCCCTGTTTTGTTCGAGGACCCAATATCATGTGCCGCTCCTGCCGGGGCTTCACTCGTTGGTGTGCATCCTACCCCGCGGTTGACACGTTGACACCGCGGGCTACAAACCTGTCGCCGCTCCGTGGCTGCATCACAAAACCTGCACACCGCCGTCCACAGATTTGCCACCCATCTTGGGATGCACCCTGATCCAAGTTTGTACGGCTTGGCTCGTTGCTCACCGCCGCCGCGTGGTTTACAATGCCGTGGTGGGCGCTGCCCGTCACATTCTGTCGGGCAGTGCGTTCGCGGCGGATACGATATTTGCGACGAGGGTGCCGACAAGGCTTTGACACCAACGATGCCCAGAAGCGCTGACAACTCGACATCGAGCATCGGCATCATCGCCGGCGCGGGGCAGTTTCCCATGATGGTGCTCGAAGGCGCGCAGCGCGCCGGATGCCGCGTGACCGTCGTCGGCCTGAAGGGCCTTGCCGGAGAGGAATTGGCCCGCCGCGCCGACCGCTTTTCTTGGGCGGGTATCGCGCGACTCGGGAAATGGATCCGTATTCTTCGGCGGAACGGTGCGGACAGGGTGATCCTCGCGGGATCGGTCCGCAAGACGGACATGTATGGCCGGTGGCGGTGGTTTCGGGCGGTCCCCGATCTGACGTCGCTTCGGCTGTGGTTCTTCAAGGTTAAGGACAAACGAAACGACACCGTGCTCTCGGCCGTGGCCGACGAGTTCGCGGCGCATGGAATCATCATGGAAGACTGCACACAGTACACGG
>JADFIX010000464.1 GCA_022566435.1 Planctomycetota bacterium | reverse complement strand
CATGTTGTTGGAAGGGAAAGTCGGTCTGGTCACCGGTGGCAGCTCGGGCATCGGCAGGGCCGCCGCCTGGGCCATTGCCAGGGAAGGGGTCGAGGTGACGGTGGCCGACGTGATCATCAAAGGCGGCGAAGGGACGGCACGGCTAATTGAGGATGCCGGCGGAGAGTAATCTCATGGTACTTGAATCGGGGAAAATAACCGAGGAAGGAACCCAGCGGCTTCGGGAACGCCTGTTACGTCAAGTCAGAATCAGGCCGAACGGTCGCCCGAAGCCTGACCATCCGCTGAACTACAATGCCCTTGTCCGCCGGCCGGGTGACGAGCACCTCGAATTCCGTGGACATGGTGGCTATGTCGTGGTGCCGCCGAGTTGCCACGAGTCTGGACAAGAGTATCGTTCAATCCGGCGGCCAAGAGCCAGTCGGCGCTGGAAATGGCAAGGATGCCAAGCACACATTTGGCAGCCTTGGCATCCTTGGCCGCCGGGAGGAATCAAAACATTGAATGACCCAAGGTTCGTTCGATTAACCCAGGTTGAGGAAAGGCAGAAGACGTTTCTCTGGGACGGCCGTATCGTCCGAGGTGGGATCACAGTCCTTGATGGCGATCCAGGCAACGGCAAGACGTCCATCATGCTTGACATCGCGGCGCGAGTTACGACCGGCAGGCAAATGCCCTTTTGCGAGCACGGCAGCGGACCGGCAGGCGTCGTCCTGCTTCAGGGTGAAGACTCCCTCGGGCAAGACGTGCGGCCAAACCTGCGGGCGGCTGGCGCTGATCTCGATCGGGTTCTTGCGTACGACCGGTCAGTGGATTTAGGCAATCCAATGACGTTCCCGCATGCCGTTTCGGTCTTGGATGAGGCAGTTAGAGAGTCCGGCGCTCAGTTGGTCGTCATCGACCCCGTGGCGTGTTTCCTGGAAGGAAACATGCACAATGATCAAAGTGTCCGCAAGGCGCTCGGGCCGTTATCGGAAATGGCGGATCGACACAACTTGGCTGTCGTCCTCGTCCGTCACCTGACGAAGAACGGCCGTGGAAACCCGTTGTATCGAGGCGCCGGGAGCATTGGCATCATTGGTGCCGCCCGTTCTGGACTCATCGTGGGCGACGATCCCTCCCGCGATGACAAATACGAGCACGTGCTTGCCCATTATAAGGGCAATCGAGGATCGGCTGGCTCTTTGGCTTATCGGACGGTTCGACGCAACGACGGCACAATTACGATCCGCTGGCTCCAATCAAGCAACTGCGAAGCTGACGACATCGTCGCCGCCGTTCCCAAGCATGAGCGGACCGCGTTGCAGGAGGCGTTGGAAGTGCTGGCGGAGATCCTTTCGGATGGTCCGCTGCCCGCGAAGGAGGTGGTGCAGTTGGCAACCGACGCACAGGTGTCCAAGCGGACGCTGTTGCGTGCGAAAGCGAAGCTCGGCGTCAAGTCCCGCAAGGTCGGCGGCGGTCCGAATGCCGGATGGTTGTGGGAGTTGCCGGGCGGCATGAATCTGCTGATGGATCGCCTCATCTATGGCCCAGCTTCGGCAAGGCGCGACATCATACGGAGACCAAGGTCGTCACCGTAGTCTCGGCAAGACCTCGGGCCATCACGACACAAGGAATACGAGCCCTTCACATTCGCCTAGGAGATCAGCGTCATGCAGTCGAAGCCTGTCGAAGTGCCGTCCATTAAGAAGCCGATCACACGGTCCCCCGGTTTCGCCAAGAAGGAATTGTCGGACTACAAGCTGGATGCCTGCGGCCTATGCCAGTTCGGATGTCGCTACTGTTCCAGCAACAGCGGCAACTATCTGAGAATCCGCCGGGCGAAGTTCGCCGACCTGACGGAGCAGCAACTCGATGAGCGGCTACTGCCATCGGAAGATCCATCGCTGATGTTCGTGTGGCCTGATTACCTGGACCGCCTGCGCGAGCAGCTCGGCAAGAAGTCCAAGGGGTGGGGGCGAGGCGAGACGTTGGTCTATTCGATGCTGACGGACGGGTTCTCGCCATACTTGGTTAGCTCGGGAATCACCGAGACATCCCTACGTCTCGTTCTTGAAAAAACGAGCTTCCGAATTCGCGTCCTAACCAAGAACGCTATTGTGGGCACCAGTCGCTGGACCCGCTTCTTTTGCGAACACTCCGACCGCTTCGTGGTCGGGCTCTCCATGGGCACGCTGGACGACCGCTGGGCCAAACGCGTGGAGGTGGGCACTCCGAGTCCCACATCCAGGCTGAAGGCCCTGCGGAAGCTACAGGACGCGGGCGTGCCCACCTACGGCATGCTGTGCCCGATATTCCCCGACGTTCTGGAGGGCGACCAGTTGGAGAAGTTGATCGACCGTATCAGGCCGCAAGAGGTGGAGCACGTTTGGGCGGAGCCGTACAACGACAGGCAGAACTGGGAGGCGGTGCGCAGCGGCTACCGGCGGGGCGGCCATGGGCACCGCTGGCTGACAGAGGTGTACGAGCAGGGCCGCAAGGACTTGTGGAGCAAATACGCGACCGAGCTGTACATGCGGCTGCGGGACAAGGCGGATCGCGAAGGGTGGCTCGGCAAGCTCCGGTACCTGCTGTACGAGGATCAGATCACCCAGCAGGACAGCCGGATGTTCGAGGGGCTGGAGGGGGTCTTGTTGCAGAGCAAGCCGGACAAGGACGGCCGCAGCAGAAACACTTGGCTGGCTACCATGCGGAACTGAGTTTTCGGCTGCACGCTGCATAAGAGCGAGAGGGAATAAGGGACTCCACCAATGAAGAAACCAAAATCAAGAGGGCCTCGCCGTTATTCGGTCCCTCGGGGTGATCGCGATTCGGCAGCTGCTCAACACGAACGCCCATTGACGGATGCAACAAGAGTCACGCAGGACGAGCTACAGCTCGGGCATGGGATGTTTACATTCCTGCCAGTGGAATATGTCCATTGACATAAAAAGCCCCGGCAGTGCCAGCTGCCGGGGCTTGAACTCAACCTCGATTCCAAGCGGAGGTTATGGTGGTAAATGTACCGAACGGCCAAGATTCTGTCAAAACATCGCCTGAGAACGGCGTAGATACTCCAACGACCGCCGTCGCAGATCGAATCGGACTTCTTGAGCGACTCAGACGGGCTAGACGCGACGGCAAAAGTGCGGATCGGAAGACGATTGACAACGACAAGGCCTTCGAGCCACTTGCAAATGGCGATCAGCCGCGTGCGACCGACAATCACGCGGCGCCAGCGAGCGATAAACACGACGCTGATTGCAACGGCCGACCGCCTGCCGACGATCGCGATGCTCCAAAATCGCCGCCAGCGTCGCAGTCACTATTTGACGACCTCGTCGATAATCCTGCGACGCCACGACCTGCACGAAGCACGAGCCGGCGTTCTCAACGCGTCAACCTTTTGACCAAAACGGATGAGCCGCAATACCTTTGTGCTAACCCCTTCTTGATCCAGCAGGCCAGTGGAAGCGTCGCGGGCCTGACACTCCCGGGACTATGGTATTGGCTTTCTAACGCCAAAGACGGATTACCACGATGGCGTCCACAACCACATTACGATCGGACAAGCTGTGGTCCCGGATACCTCAACCTAGCCGACTTTGTTGGCTTGGATGTCTCCAGTCGCAAACGAGCGGAAAGCCAGATCAAGCGGGCGATCGACAGCCTTGAGGCCGATTCCCTCGTTGAGTCATTCTCTCTGGTCGATGAACCTCCCGATTCTCACGTGGACTGGCTGACGACGCTGGCTGACCAGCGTCAGAAGTTTCGGCGATGGTTCCGATTGACGGCGGAATTTTCTGACCGATTTCAGGAAGAAGTTTCATCGCAACGAGACAAGTACGGCGTCGTGCTCTCGGTGAAGGTTTGGCGGGCCGACGTGCGGGAACGAGATCCGAATCAGGCCATTTTGCTAGGACAGCTCTGGTATCACTGCGTCGCTCCTGGAACAAATCTGTGTGCATATAAGCAGAGAGAGAACTGGCTGCCGCGATCGTACAAGGGTCTTGGTCGAGAAACGGGCTTGACGGTAGATCAGGTTCGTGAGGCCGTCAAGAAACTCCGGCGGCGAGGGTTGATCTCAGCGGAGACGTTTCGCTTCAAGGGCCACCCGGTGCAGCACTACCGTATCAACAATAGCGCAAAGATTGTCATTCAGCGGTGGCGGGACGACTTTCGCCAACGCTGCTTCGAGAACGAGGAATGAAGTTACCCTCGGATTTCCCACATGAATACCCTCGGATTTCCCACGGTTAACCCTCGGATTTCCCACTTTCATAACAAGAGAGTAATGAGACTACTTGAGAGATTAGGAATTAGAAGACAGCAGCTCCGCTCCGCTCCGCCGCTGTCTTCCGAATCCTTCTTTTTCTTTTTCAGCGAAGGGAAAGGAGAGTCGAGCTACCTGGCTGAATGTTCTTACTCGGCTGAAAGACTACGAGGAAACTCACAGACATCATCGCAAAGGACAAATCGACATGGGTGCAGTCAGCGTGGTAACGTCGTTTCGTGGGTCATTGGTTGATGGATGGTTGGGGATTGGTGGGTTATGGGCGGTAGGTCGTTTGTTG
>JADFIX010000463.1 GCA_022566435.1 Planctomycetota bacterium | reverse complement strand
TCGTCTCCACAGACAGCGGACTCATCGCCAGCACCGGGGCGACCGCCAGCGTGACCGTTAGCCGTATCACACGCCCGGTGACCGCGGCATTCATTAATTGAGCGAAACGCATTCGACTCTTCCAGTCGGCTAGGGGCAGGCGAAAGAAGCCTACCGAACGCAATACGGTATCCAGACCAACCCTGTGATTCAAGTAACGGGACGGTCACTCGCCCCTCTCGGCCCGCGCACGTATTATCGTCCCGCCCGGGTCTGACCTCCCGTAGTGGCCTGCCCGTGCGAAACCGGCACACCCTGCGTTCCAATGCGATCCTCTTTGATTCGAGCCTCGGAGCCGACATTTCCCCCGTATCGAACCTCAGGCCGCCGCCGTGACCGGATGACCCTCTCGATCCGAACGAGAACGACGTTCGTCGCCGAGAATCGCCGGCCATCGTTCGGTCGCCGCGTGCATCAGTACTGCGAGCGTGAGCGACCAGCCCTTGGCCGATCCGCGTCACTCTCCGATGCGCTGGGGCCGCTCCCTGACGGTCACGGTACTGATCTCTGCGTCGCCTCCTCGACGATGCGGCTTTCGTCGTCGGTCAGCTCGTAGAGTTCGTAGACCATTGGGCCGATCCGTTGCGGCGGATATATCGCAGTTGCAGCGGCAACCACGCCATGTTATGCTCCTAACTATCTTGTCTCACGATGCGTGCGGAACCTGCGTAGGGTTCGTCCCGAACGCACCTTCTGTTGCCAGCGGGATTTTTTATGCCGATCCGATCCAGAGCCGTGTGATACAGACAGAAAACCAAAGTTCCGCATGGTATGCGGATCGATTTCTTATTGTCGGGTCCCGTAGCACCGACCCTTCGGCCTGATCGCGACACCTTGGTTTCGAATGCAGCCGAATCTCAGCACAATACGAGTCTCGATCATCGATTTCCTGGGTGTTTTGCTGCCTGGGAGTGTCTGGGCCATCTTGTTGCTATCCCTCGCTGGGTTTCTTGGCTGCGGCGAACTACCGCGCGACGGCTCGCCGGTGAGCGTTGCAATGCAACTGGGGACGGCATCTTACACAGTCGCGGCCTACAGTGCGTTCGTAGGCGCTGCGTTTGTCATTGGTTTTGTTGTCAACGCCCTGGCTTCAATAACCGCTGAACCAATAACGCTTACATTGCCAATTCTCTTCAAGTTGTACGCGCAGAATCGTCGGATGAAAAAAAGCGAGGCGTACGGTTTTCGTGACTACTTGTTTCCATATCGTGCCCGCCACAAGTCTAAAACGTACTTCGACACGATTCAAATGCTTGTTAAGAGGGCAACATGCTGCGACGCGGATGAGCTACCGGCTCGCCAGCCTTTTTCAAGCTGCAAGAGACTGTTGCGCCTTTATGCCCCACCTCTCTGGGAAGAGGCCGAATACATGGAGGCACAATCGCGGATGCTAGGTTCCATGGTTTTAGCTTCAGTTTTCTGGGTCGCACTTTCCGTCGCCGCACTCAAGAATTCCGAATGGACCACGGTCGTCGGAGCGCTCGTAGTAACGATCGTTGTGATGGTTGCTTATGGGCGGCGGCGGGCTTGAGAAGTCGAATACGTTTACCTGAATACGATTCTTGCCCAGCATCTTATCGAGACCGAAATCAAATGCCCAGGCGGCGAGGATCCCAAAACGGTATAACCAGTTAGGTAGGTCGGGCTTTGCCCGGCGGAACGTCGTCCACTCCGCCGATGTCGGCCCGACCCCATCCTACCGGGCTTTAGATTGATACCTATGCACTGCGCTTTTCGTATCGTCGAGCGATTCCCGCATGCACGGCGTCGTTAACAAGTTTGGCGAGCAGTTCCATGTGGGGTTTGTCACGCGGCGCCTCGCAAGAACAGTGCAAGTGGCCGTACACGAGGTCGTTGGCGTCGAGACAATATCGCGGTTCCAGCGGCGGGCTGATCTCCCTCGTAAGTCCGCGAAACGTGAACCAGAGGATCGCGGCGAGATGTTCGCCGACCAGCTCGCAGAAGTATGCGTGGTAGGCATCCAATTCCGCGTTGGCCTTCAAGGTCTCGTCGCGAAATGTCAACGACATTTGAGGGTCCCCGTCCTTGAATGCTCTCCACAAGAGGAGCCCACGCTTGTTGACGTGATCGTGAAACCTGACTCGGCGCAGGAATTGATCGTTCTCGGTGAAACGCATCAGCACCGGCTCAGCCATGAGACTGCATTTCCGAGAGTCAATTCATGATGAATTCGGCAGTCGAGTTCGACCCTGTGCATTTGATGATCAATCTTTACAATAGTAACCGTAGGCGTTTTCTCGCCAAATTCAAAAGAGACTTGGCGCTTGGTTGTGCCGGAATGTGCAACAAACGTGACACCATCCTCTTCATCCCCAAAGATTGCACAGCGTATGGCGCGAGCGTTTGCAAGAGCGATTCCTACATTCGAAACGAATTCCCAGCAAAGCTTGGCGGAGTCCGACGAACGTACTTTCAAGGGCAATTGAGCCCTGTCTTCCGCTAATTCCCGGATAAACTGTGCCTGTTCGGCGGAAAGGAACGGTTCACCCACTTCGGAAGGCGGCGCACTGGATCGTTCATCGACGACAGAGAAAAAAACTGTGAAGGTCGAGATGGCCATTGTTGAGTCTGCAAGAGACCCTTCAACAATGAACGGTCCCGAAGGCGATGACCGCGGTTGAGGCGGCGCTGTCTCGGACAGGTCGCTGACAAAGGCGAAGGTGTCGTCCCTTTCTTGAGATTGATATTCCGACGGGTTCCAGGTTCTGGTTTGCAGCTTACTCATTTACAACCTCGCGGTATTGCCATTCATCCTTTGCCTGCTGGGAAATCAGTTCAAGGAAGAAGGTTTGCAGTGTATCGTGGACTACCTCCAACCCGGCTTTTGCGTCCACGGATTCAACCATCCTGAGACCTGCGGCGGTGGTGAGCCGATAGCCTTGCTCGACACCCGCGGGCAGCTTGGCGGTCGCTTGTTCGAGCGAAAACCGTACGTCGAGATTGTCGTCATTGCTCCATGCGGCCTCCAGCTTCCGAACCTGCCGAGCGCTATCCATCGCGCCCAAGCGCGTCTTCTCAGCGAAATACGTCTTCAAGACCGCGGAAGGATCCGAAGCCGGGATGAAGTTGACATAGGACATGTTAACAACCGCGATCCCAGGAAATTCGTTTCCCGATGCTTTTCTGAACGCTTCAACGGCGTTCCAGAGGGCACGACGTAATTCGCCGAAGCGAGGATACTTTTGTTCATTCAAACTAGGGTGTTTTACCCATCGTGCGACGATTACCTGAGGTTGAACGCTTAGAGTAATGCCCGACGTGTGACCGGCGTAAACCGCACCGGGCAAGTAAGCCGGACCGATCTCCGCTTGAAACTGTCCCGCTCCCGGAACGGCTTCGAACTGCTTGGATTCCGTAAGTTGCGGAAAGGATGACTTGAGTGTTGTAGCAATCGCGTTTATTAGCGAATAGGTAAGAGCACTGGGACCATTGAAACTGGCGCGAACCGCCGCCTCGACGAGGGGGAGATTGTCGAACTCAAGACCCGGATTGGTAGACAAGCGTAGCCCCTTGCCAAGTAACAGATATCAACTAGTCATCCTAGCCGCACAACCTACTTGATTCAAGCATAGGTTGCCAATCTTGCCGTAATTCGTGCCGAGCTGGCAACGCCATCGGCCCCGTGAGGCTACTGGCCGACCGCAATCCCGTCCAGTCCCTCCGGCGTAGAGAACAACGACGCTCTAACTGCGTTACTTCAGAGCTTTGAATCAGACCAGAGTCGCATTCCGCCGTTGGAATTTGAATCGTTCCGGGCAAAAGCGCTCCTCGGTTTCGACGAGTTGTGCGTGAAGGAGTAGTGGCAAAGTCTGTTCTTATTCTTCAGCGCCCTTTTCGAACGGCGAGTCGTTTTTGGCGCTGCTGTCGGATTCGCTCCTTGGCAGCGTTTTTCGCACGTGTGTTTGGAATGAATATCTCATCCAGGGCGGCACCAACAAGCAGGACCATGCCTATAGCCTGTGAAATGTTCGGTTCGCCCTGCCCATTAACCCAACGATTAAGCTGGGAATAGGAAACGCCGGCCGCGTCGGCGACATCCTTTTTCAGGACGCGGAACTTGCCCTTTTGCATCTTCTTCTCGTAACGACGCCACCAGTCAGTCTGCATCCGCGAAACCACATCCATGCGAAGAGCTCATTCGAGGGCGCCGAAGGCGTACCCGCAGCGAAATTCACGATTTCTGACCGTAAGAGTAAGAAAAGCAATTGACAATAGCGCAATAATGCGCCATATATAGCGCAAATCTGCGATGTTCAACGGCTCAACCCTTGTCTTTCCCCCCTCGGCAAAGGGGAGCCCGGGTTCATTCGGAGATGAATGGAGAACGCGTCATGGGCAAACGGCGGCGTATCGGCAAGAAAAAAATCGCCCTCTGGTGGAAGGACTTGCCAAAGAGCGACCAACGATTCTACGGCGCCCTCATCCTCCTCATGGAAGTCATCGGCGACAAGAAGCTCCGTTACACCGAGCCGTCCGCGTCGCGACAGCGTTCGCTA
>JADFIX010000462.1 GCA_022566435.1 Planctomycetota bacterium | reverse complement strand
GCCGGAACTTTCCCGTGAAGCCTTCGACGAGATTCACAGAAGGTCGAGCGGCATGCCGCGCGAGATCAATCACCTGTGTTTCCGGTTGACTCAAGCCGCTCCCTCGGGCGAGATCGTCACCGCCGCCGAAGTGGCGGCCGTCTGAGTCGCGAGCCGGAATCGATCCGCAGCCGCATCATCCACGGCAGTGACTACCCGCTCCCGCCTGCGAGACTCCCCTTCCTGCTGAGAACCGGATTTTTCCCGCCCGAGCGACGCAACCCGCTGGACATGGACCTGCGAATCAAGCGCGCCTACGGATTCGGTCCCGGTTATGAGAACCAGGTATGGGGATTTATAAATCCTGAATAATGAACGGCGGATGGCGAACGGACGGCATCCGTTCATGCACGGTTCGCTCGCCAACGCTCGCCATTACACCGTTATTCACTGAAGATGCCGGGCCGACCGGTCGACTCACACAGATCGTCGGGTGAGGCCCGACGTGCCTTGCCCGTGTCGCGGTTACCGTCGAGAAACAGCACGAACTCCAATTCCGGGTTCGGCTGCAGGCGTTCTTTCGCAAACTTATGAACGATCTCCAAAGCCGGCAGCGTTTGGCGGCCGGCGATGGTAATGAGGTCGAATTTCAAAATGCCGTCGTAGCAGCGGTACACCAATTCCGTGCAAACCAGTTTGTCAGACGATTCGAAATTGAATTCGAAGTCGTATGGCTTTCCCTGATGACGAAACGCCTCGACGATGGCGTGGGCGATCTGATCCTTCGACACACGAGGGCGTAGGACCGCGATGTGATCGGTGTGCATCGAATGCGTCAACGAATTGAAGATCACGCCCTCGCTCACCGCCTCGATAACCGTGTGGTTGCGTCCGTCCGATGCAGGCGTCAGGTATTCCTCAAGTTTCTCCTTGACCGCCTCTTTCTCGACGATTCCCAGGCGACGCAGATCGTCGATCCCACCGACGTACAGCGCCGCATGCGGCCAGAAGCCGGGCAAGAACGCGTTCGACAGAGACCAATTGCGACGCTCCAGCAGAATGTCACCGGGTTTCAACAGCGTTTCGATTGATTCAATCTGCGCGATCGTGATCAGTGGATCTTGTTCGACGATTCGTACGTCGCCGATCCACCGCGCAATCATGGTTTGAGCCGCATAGGCCGGTGAGTAAGCGTCCTCCTTGACTCGCTCCGCCAGGCGTTCCATCCACGCCCGAGCGCGGCCGATACGGTGCTCGCTGACATATTCCACGCCCTCATCGATGACCGTTTCCAGCCAACCGAAATCTTCCGTTGGCCAGATGTTCGCCTCGCGCCAGCGATCGCGCCGCGACTCGAAATAGGCGGCCATTTCGGCGGCCAAATCCAGATTGCGGCTGCTGGTGACACTGCCGTAAATCTGATCAAACATCCCGGCCCGTATATCCCATCGCAATTCAGCCTCGTTCAGCTTTGCCCGTGCCATGGGTGAGTCTTCGTAAGTCATGACGAACTTCAGGCTCGTCTTGAATACCGTCATGGCCGCCGCGTAGCCGACCGTAAAGCATCGCGCCTTCAGGTCGGGATCGGGTACGGCTTCGAAGCCCGCGTAGGTCAAGGCGAGGCGAAGCAGTGCCGTCCTGACGGAAAGGAAGCTCATGAACATCCTTCGGATTTGATCCTCTTCCTTCGGGAGGTAGAGCGTACGGCCGTCGGCGGCGCTCCTCTGGGTCAATTGCTCGTCGAGCACCGTAGCCCGTTGGGTGAGTTCCTCCACGCGTACGGTCAACATCTTCAGGCGGTCTAGGTCCAAGCGGACCTGCACGTTGATCCGCTCCGGTGGCACGCCCGCAAGCGCCGAGGGAAGCACGTCGAACACACTCGGCGGCGGCGCAGAACTGCGCCCGAGATACCAACCCGCAACAAGTACGACGACGTAGGAGGTGCAGATCCACGCGACTCTTACCCCACGTGACATGGGTGCCGGCTTGGCACGCCCTCGAGCCCATTGACGCCAAATGATCAGCGATCCGACAAGCACGAGTCCGGCGAACAGAAAGATGAACCATTTATGAACCGGCAGCAGCCCGTGCAGCAGATGCCTGTAGAGTCCAAATCCGAAAAACAGCAGGCCGAGGATGTAAACACAGATCTTCGTACCGCGCTCGATCAGGTCGTTTCGTCCAACGGTGGCGGCACGCAGTATCATCAGATGAGTCGACGCGATGGAGGGGACCATCGTCAGCCACCAGATACGCCAGAGCAGTGACTCGCTGGTCCACCCGCTCCACACCAACAGAAAATAGCAGATCTGCGAGGCGACAATCGCGACGGCGCCGACATACACTAATCTCGGTGACCGGTGTATGGCGCCGACCTGGATATAGGCCAGTATCGCCCCAACCGCCAGGCCGGCAAACGTGAGAAGAAAATGCGTACGCACCACGTCGGATGCCTTGGCCATAACGGCCCAGGTCAGCAGCCCGGCCGATGCCACCAGCGATACGGCGATAACCCACCGCAGGCAGCGTCGAATCGATTTCACGTGGTCAGTGTTCATTGTGCTTCCGCATCACACTCTTTCGAGCGCCATCGACCGAACCCAGCAGGACGGGAGGATATACGGCAAGACGCTGGTGGAAAACCACGACTTCCAAGGAATGTGGGCTGAGCGTGCGATACGAAGAATGGTAATCAGTCCAGGCGCAAGGAACTTGCCGAACAATAATCTTATGATCAAGCCCCTAAATTACTACTGAAACGACCAATCCTCCTGAGAAGACCAGTTGCAGGCAGTTGGACGCACCCCATTGGGGGGTGGCATGTGGGCAAACTCGTCCGCCCGAGCTGCACGATTCCGCAGGCAAAACGGCGGCTGCCCATGCCGCCCCATGCCACACTCGGCAGTTTCCGCCACGCTAACGGCCATTCACTCGCCGCGTTTGCACAACTGGAGGTGGGTGACAGTACGCGCTCGATCGAGTAGAATGACGCCGCGATTGACGGTCGGCATCTCTATGGAATTGAGGTCCCCATGGGCAAGAGTGGATCACACGAATGTCTCGAGGCTGACGTTCAGATCGGCGATTTCCGAATTGAAGAGCGCCTCGGCGCCGGCGGAATGGGCATCGTCTACCGGGCCCGCCAGATTTCGCTCAATCGCATCGTCGCCCTCAAGGTGCTCGGCAATGCCCTGACCCGTTCCAGCGACGTCGTTCGCTTCCAACGCGAAGCGCAGGCCGCCGCTCGGCTGAACCACCCCAACATCGCCACCGTCCATTTCGTCGGACAGGACGATCAAGTTTGCTACATGGCCATCGAGTACATCGACGGGCCCTCACTGGGACGAATCATCCGTTGTCTGGCGACCGCAGGTGACCCCAAACTGAACCTCGACTCGGTCGTGCAGACCATCGAGCAAGCTGAGCCTCGGGCTCCGACGATCCGCTTCGACCGGGCGACCGCGACACTCGGTTCGGAAGACGCTGCAGCGTGTCAGGAATACGATCTGGACAAAATCACTGCGGAAGCCGAACAACTGGCGCAAACCACGACGCACATTCGCCGATGCTGTGAACTGGTTCGGGACGCGGCGAAGGCACTTTCGCACGCCCACGGCAAGAGCGTCGTCCACCGGGACATCAAGCCGGAGAACCTGCTTCTGGACAAGGATGGTCAGGTGCACATCATCGATTTCGGCATCGCCCGCTTTTTTGAAGACGCGACGGTCACGCAAACCGGCGCGCTCGTCGGGACGCCCATGTACATGAGCCCGGAGCAGGTTACGGCGAGGCTCGATGTCGATCACCGCACGGACATCTATTCGCTCGGGCTGGTTCTGTACGAACTGCTGACCCTTGGGCCGGCCATGTTGGCTCCCACACGTGAGGGAATTTTGCGCAATATCGCCACCAAGGCGCTAGCGCCCGTCAGCTCGAAAAACCCGGCTGTTTCGCAGGACCTTGAAGGCGTCGTTCACAAGGCGACAGCCAGGGATCCGGATGAACGATACCAGACCGCTGACGAATTCGCAGGAGACATGCAGGACTGGCTCAACGGAAAACCGGTAGCGGCCAAGCCGTACCGCCACAAGATGGATCTGTCGGAAATAGAAGCTACCCGACCACGATCGGTGCTTGCCATGTCGGTCGGCGTACAGTCACTCGCGGTGCTCGTTTCGGCCTACGGGCTGTGGCCAGTCGGACCGTCCGATTCCAGCGCGGTGCTGCTCGAGACCGACGCTCCGAGAGACAGCAAGGAACCCTCGTTCATGCCCAAGATCAACAAGTCTCTCGACCAATGGCGCGCCCAGCTCACGCCCGAGCAGTTCGAGGTCACACGCCGTGCAGCAACGGAACGCGCCTTCACGGGGCAATATTGGAACCACAAGGAAGACGGCACCTACCACTGCGTCTGCTGCGGCACGCCGCTGTTTACTTCCGAGACGAAGTACGACTCGGGGTGTGGCTGGCCCAGCTTCTTTCGCCCCTCCACGCCCGAGAATCTCCATACGCTCGAGGACCGCAAATACGGCACGCTTCGCACCGAGGTCCTTTGCAGCAACTGCGGCGCGCACCTGGGCCATGTGTT
>JADFIX010000461.1 GCA_022566435.1 Planctomycetota bacterium | reverse complement strand
CGGCTCCTTTCTGAAAAGAACTCACAATCCTGCCCGGTGACATACCGGTAGGATCGAGCCGCTACACTTTTTTTTCAACCTTCAACTACGGATGGGGCAGCCTCGCGCGTCGCGCGGTCTCTGGACACCAGATGAGGGTAATACAGTGGCGTACGAATTCAAACAAAAAGCCACTCCTACTGCAGAGGATGAAGCCGTTGCGGCAAATAGTGTGCAAAATGGCGAAAAATTGCACACAAAACAGGCCATTTCGGAGGAGATTTTGCACACTTCTGAAATAGGCGATTCCGACATCTCAGAGCACTTTCAGAGAAGTGTGGCTGACTATTTGGAAGTATAGCTATGTGCTGTATACTTGTGCAAAAAGGCACCCTAAAGGGAGCATACTCAGGATTTTTTGCACTAGTCCTCCCTCCCCCTCCTACGAAGTCGGGGGGAGGGGATGGAGACAGTGGTTGGTATTGTTAGTGTAACCCCTACAATCGAGTAGCAGTGTTATTTATGAAGACGAAGAGAAATTATGCCCCTGAACACCGCTCTACGCTCCTAGCGGGTGGATAGGGTCAAAACCACTCGTGAGCCCCGTAGAGTGCTCCCTACACGTTGCAGCGGTCGTGTGAAGGCGGTACGTGTCGGGGACAAATCGGACTCCCCGGAGGAGTCACGGCTGCCCGGTTATGCGAGATGGCTGGCGGGGCAGGGCACCCGGCGTTGTTGCATCCTGGCTGGAGAATTCAGATGCTTATTACTCGAATTTCAGGGCAGGTTGTTGGTCTCGCCTGTGTGATAGCAGTGGCGGGTGGCTGTAGCACAAAATACCAGCCGATGGGATTCATGGGTGGCTACGACGACTTCCGGATAGCTGCGGACACCTTTGAGATTTCGTTCCGGGGAAACGCCAGTACGCCGCCTGAGTCTGTCAGCCGATATACGTTTCGCAGAGCATCCGAGGTAACGCTGCTCCATGGGTACACGCACTTCCTTTGCGTGTCAGAGGCAGATCGCACTCGCGTTGACATCGTCACTAATTCGTCGGGAAAAGTGTCGACCATCCAAAAACCACGCACGGCGATGCGCATCCGGTGCTACAAGGCGCCGCTACCCGATTCCGAAGACCTGATTGATGCACGCGGAGTTCTCACGTTCAACTTCCCGGACTCACTTGAAACGCGTGAATCCAGCATTGTTACCGAGGTAGAGTGATTGGTCGCCGGCCGATTCGGGAGCCTCCGGTCGGATTATCGTGGTCGCTCGTCAACTCTATCGGATTGTTAGCTCACCTGTGGCGACAGTCGCAAATGCTCAAGGTATTGATCGAGCGAAACGAATCTTGAACAAGCAATTCGAAGTTCGCTCGCGGCATGGGCCCAAAAAACGACTTCAAATGTGATGCCACGCTTCAGTAAACGCTCAACGGCCGGCACGTAATCTTTGTCACCAGCAACAAGTGTGATCTCATCGGTATCGACATCAAGCAACTCGTATGAGTCTGCGACAATATCTGTCGCGATATGCACGTCGATCTTCTTCTCCTTGTTCTCAACATTTCGGTCGTGCACGATGACCTCGAAACCCTTATTCCTCGCAACAGCCCACAAAGAGTCGTTTTCGGGAGGTCGTGAGCCATAGAGAACTGCTCGCTTTACGTCAGCGTGTTGACCGCCCGCGAATGAGAAGAGACGACCGAAATCGAGCTTCCAGCCATAGTCAACAATGTGGCCGTTCATTGCGGTCACAATGTCCGGCGCGGCACCGGAAGCAACGGCCGCGACGCGCATGCCTTCTATCCAAACATTGCTGTTGTCGACGTAGAGAAGATTTGCCATCGTGAATCCCCCTGATGAAAGCGGCTAGAACTGCTTCGCAGCAGCACAAATGACGGCTGAAACTCAATCGTAACTGCGGTCAGACTGATAATAAGGTGGGTCGTGGTTCACTGCAATCCTCTCGCGCTTCATCGACTGTCGGCGGCCACAGGGACCACCGGCGTCGCGCCCAGTTCGTCGTCCAAGTGACTTTCGATTTGCGATCGGATAGACGCTCGGCTAAGGGGTACCGGGGGCAAGAAGGCCGGTGAAACCACGCCCCCGCGTATTGCGCACCGACCGATTGCGGACGGGAGTGTTCATAAGTTATTGAAATTACAGAAGATATTGAAATCCTTGGAATTCAGGTGTACAATAAGGGCATGGCCAAGAAATCTGCCCAAAAAGTGCGTCGTCCATACGGCGAGAAGCTGACTCGGGCCGTTCGAGTACGGTTGCCCGTGGAGTTGGATTCCGCGCTTCGGCAGGTGCGGCGGCTGTTCGGGGTGAGCGTGGCCCATCAAATCCGAACGGGGATCGAATGCTCCCTGGGGAACATGGTTCCCAAGGCCGTGGCCATGCTCAGAGACGAAAACACCAGCACGTCGATGAAGCTCAAGCTGATGAAGTTCCTATATTCCGTCGCGAAAGCCAACCTTGCCCAGCATCATCCGGAGCAGGCGAAGATCCTGCGTGAGGGCCTGCGGGAGTTCTACAGGCAACGGCGCCGCAAACCGCCTTCCCGGCGCAAGCCCGACGATACTGAGGAATCACGGTCGCGCTTGGAACACCGCGATGCACGTGTTCAGAAACATGAGCCGGCGCAGAAGGCCGAGGGAGCGGTTGGTAAGCAAGGCACGAAATCCGATTTCTTCGCGACGTGGGAACGGGAGCGGGCGGCCAGAGAGCGGGCTATGTCGGTAGTCTCGACGGAGTGATTCGCTACGGCTTCGCTGGTTCGGCTTCATGGGTCTTCGGCAGTTTCGCTCTCCATTCGGCGGCTTTGGCGTCGTACCCCCTGCCCGGCTCGGCGGCGTGCCAGGATTCATAGAGTGTGGCAAACCGTGTAACGCACTTTGTCGTGCGCTCATGATCTTCGCCGAAACCCGCGGCCAGTAGTTGGTGGGCCTCGAGCAGCGTCGCTTCGCCCTGGGAAAACCGGCTCGTCGCACCCTCCGCGTCGCCGAGCTTGGCCAAATAGTTCCCGAGCCATCGACTGTCCGCACCGGTCCACGTTCGGCGGGCCGCTGACTCACCGGCGCGGAGTACGTCGAAAGCATCCTCGTGCTTCCCGAGCGCATTGAGCAGGTAGCCCATGTTGTTGATCGATCGCAGCGTATCCGGATGGTCGTTGCCCAGGACGCGGTGGTTGCGCTCCAGCGCCTCGCGCCAGTAAGGCTCGACCTCGGAATACTTGCCCTGCGAGTGGAGCAGCCCGCCCATGTTGTTGATCGAGATGAGCGTGTCCGGGTGGTCGTCGCCCAGGACGCGGCGTCTGGCCGCCAGCGCTTTCCGGTAATAGGGTACGGCCTCTTCGAATTTCCCCATCGCACTGAGAAGATCGCCCATATTGGTCATCGAGAGCAGCGAATGCGCGTGGTCGTCGCCCAGAACCCGGCATCTGCCATCCATCGCCTCGCGAGTGTAGGGTTCGGCCTCGTTGAGCTTGCCCATCGACTTGAGCACCCAGCCCATCTGGTGAATCGATGTCAGTGTTTGTCGGTCGTCGGCGCCCAGAACGCGGCGTCGGCCCTCCAGCGCCTTCCGATAGTAAGGCTCGGCTTCTACGAACTTGCCCATCGAACTGAACAGTTCGCCCATGTCGTAGGTCGAAGACAACGTGTCCGGGTGGTCGGCGCCATGAACGCGGCGGTTGACTTCCAGGGCCTCGCGGCGGTGGGTCTCAGCCTCGGCGTACTTACGCTGCTCGACGAGCAAACTCGCAAGTTGGCCCAAGACTCGGAGTGTATTGGGGTGTTCTTTCCCAAGCACACGTCGACGACCCTTGAGAGTCTGACGATAGAATGGCTCCGCCTTCGCCGGTTCACCCCGCGCCCAATGGACCCAACCAGTGTTAACAACAGAAGTCAGCGTGGCAGGATGATCCTCGCCCAGAGCTTGCGCACGACCGTTTGGGTGAACCAGATTGGTGAAGGCCTGCGCGTCGAGGCCGATCAGGCTCTGCAGCGCGCGCCGCACGGGCGCCACGCCGCGAATCTCACGGGGTGCCCGCGCACCGCCACCGAGCAGCACGGCCTGCTCGTGGCGCTCGCCATCGAAGTCGCGGCGGATCACAAAAGGCCTGCCATCGGCGACCAGCGCAAGTTCAAGGGCGGCGCCTGCGTAGCCACCCGTGCCCGCAGCCTCAAGGCCGTAGAGAGCCAACACCAAGGCTCGGCGCAGCGAGCGCGCATCGGCTCGGCCAGCCGCGACCAGATGCTTGCCATCGGGTTGGATGCTCAACTCCACCCGCCGGAGCGTGCCCAGGTCGTGAACGGTGAGACGTTCCAGCAGAATCATGGAACAGGCTCCAGCGGCTCGCGACGGTCCAGCGCCACGCTGACCGCGCCGCGCGCCGCCTGCACCAGGCCGGCATCTTGCTCTCCACCTTCACGTCGCAGCCGCTCGGTGGCGCGGCGCACCTCTACCAGGAACGACGGGCGCCCAGCGTCAGAAGCCTCTTCGCCGCGCAAACTCAGGCCGGTGAGGTCAACGCTCAGCAGCGTCCCCGCGTCCGCGGCGCCGCTTACCAGCTCGGCCAG
>JADFIX010000460.1 GCA_022566435.1 Planctomycetota bacterium | reverse complement strand
AGCATTGTCCAGCCCTCGAGGTTCGGTCCGGTCAGATCGCCGGTCAGCGGGTAGAAGTGATCCCAATTCCAGGCCGATTCGAAGATCTCGATCTGGTCGGCCGCCAGCCATACCTCGCGCATCTGCTCCCAGGATTGGTGCTCGGGCCTGGTCTTGATCGCGAAGCGCATTCAGCCATGCTACTGGGCGCCCCGTGAGCCTGGCCGCTCGATCGCTCCCCCCGCGCTTGTGCCGCCTCCTTCAGCAGACGCCTGCCGGATCGCACCAGCCTCGTTGCGTTCCCACTCCGCGATGCTGCGCAACATGCCCTCGGTATAGGCACGCAAATGCGTGCGGTACACCTCGCCGAACGTCCAGCGGCGCTGGTCTCGATGTGGCGCCGCATGGTGCTCTTTGTAGGCGGCATGTTCATCATTCTCGGTGCAACCGAAGGCTACCTCGCACTCGTCGAGCCGGACACGATCGAAACTTCCTCGTTCAACGCCCGCCACGCCACGCCCTACGTCGAGTTCTATTCCAAACCGAACTTCACGGGTCGGAGTATCATCACCAATGACGCCGGATTCCGGTACGGGCCGCTGCCCGTGGAAAAACCCGTAGGCGAATTGCGCGTGTTTTTTCTGGCCAGCAGCGTGGGTTTTCGTGGGAAGGCCAACGAAACCACGATCGCCGGCTACATGGAGAGTCTACTGGCGGCGCAAAGGAACGGAAGCAAGCGACATGTGCGGGTCATCAACGCCAGCGGCACGTCTTTTACATCCACGCAGTCGTTGGTCCTGCTGGTCACGAAGATATTGAAGTACCAACCGGACGTACTCGTCGTCTTTCACGGCCCGGAATCGCTTCTCTACCCCAGCGTCTACGAAAACCGGCCGGGCTATCCTTTCAACTTCCGCGTGCGCGAGCGTATTCAAAACAGGACGGCCACCGCCGACGACGGCGTGAACTCGATCGTCGCCATATTGAATCAGTTTCGATTGACGCGACACTTTCACCCAAATCTCGCTCGCAACGTGCGGCAGGCCGCGATCGCTCAACACAACTACGTCACGACGTTTCATTCGCTCGAGGAATACGACCCCTATATTGACACGATTGTTGACGATGTCGCACGAATGGTGCGGATCGCCGCCGCATACGACTGCCGCACGATGATCGCCATACCACCGTGGCAAAGCGCTGCACTGCTGCCCGGGGCCGTCGAGCGATTGGCCGAGAGAGTCCAGGACCAGGCAAACCGATACGCCGGTGCGACGCGATACATCGATACAAGGCAGATGACGAACGAACTGAGTACCCGCCGACTATGGCAGGCAGACGGCGTGCATTGGAACGACGATGGAAATCGGCTGATCGCCACGTACTTGGCCGAAAGTCTGGAAGAGACCGGTTGGCTCGAGCGAGCACCGTGAATCGTACACTGACGATAGGCTGGGACGCGGGCAGCCTCACAGGTAACGGATACATGAAAAGAGCTGCCCAGCCATCCCGGACTCGAAAGCTTGCGCGACACGCAGCGACTGTCGGGGCGATCGGTCTGTGGCTTGCCGCCGGGTTCTGCGCGGTGTCATACGAACGAGATTGTCGCGCGCTATCTGCGTTGGCGGACGAACTGTCGGCCGACGCCCAAACGCCCTACGAACTAGTCATCAACTTGATGGATTGGGTACACCACGACCTCGGCACGCGGCACAACGAAGGCTACTTCCTGTTTTCGTCACTGGGACCGACTCCCGTTCAAGTCATGCGCGGCAGTGGCGATTGCGCGGATAAGTCTCGACTACTATGCGCGTTGCTACGGGAAGTCGGTGTACCGGCCACGCCGGCCATGAGTTTTGATCCGAAGACCGGCGCAGCGGTCCATACGATCGTGGAAGCCGAACCGGTGAAGGGGCGGCGCATGATCGTGGACCCCTCGTACAATCTGTATTTTCCGCACGCCGACGGGTCGGACTACTACGACATACTGGACATCCGGGGCGATTCCACGATCACCGGGCAACGCCTCACCGAGCTGTTCCGGAACCTGCCGGGGCGGCGCGAAGAGGACAAGTACTATCTGGCGGCGTGGTCCGGCTACCACGATCTCAGCACTTTCAACTGGGACGCGAGAGCCGCGTACGCGGCTTTGCGCGACATTTTGTACGAATGGATCGGCGACGATGTGTACCATTTGCGGCGCCCGATTCTTCTTGAACGACCCAAGTTGGCCGTTCTGATCGGATGCGTTTTCGGCGGGCTATTGCTATTGGCTCCAAGAGCCGGGCGGCGCATGAGGCGATGGCGAAGGACAAACACTCCCGGCTTCAAGGGGGTCGAGAAGATCGCTGCCGGCAAAGTCGTCCACGCCATCGAGCCAGGGTCTGTGTGAAAGCGTAGCCGATCCGCCGTCCATTGGCTATGAATGACATATTCTCGCGTATGCCGAAAACGCTATCCGTAGCGAAGATTCTACAGTTTGAGTCGGCAGACATCCGGTGTTCGAGCAGGCTCTATCTCGACGATCATTCGAGGCTCTACGCGCTGGCCGCTACCTGGCATACACTTGTCGTCATGAGTCGTTATCTGGTGCCCAAAGGGCGACATCGCGTCGAGATTCGGGTGTCGAATTCGCGGTTTATCGCGACGGTCGCGCCGGTGTCTACCGTGAAGGAGGCCCAGGCGTTTCTTCGCGAGATCCGCGAGGAAATGCCCGACGCCACGCACCACGTCTATGCCTTCAAGGTCGGCTTCGGGGCCAGCGTTTCCGAAGGTATGAGCGACGATGGCGAACCTTCGGGTACGTCCGGGCCGCCGACGTTGGCCGTCCTGCGCGGGGCGAATATCGGGGATACGGTGATCGTCACCACCCGTTATTTCGGCGGTACCAAGCTGGGCACCGGCGGGCTGGTGTCGGCCTACAGTGCCGCGGCGAAGGCGGTTCTCGAATCGCTCGAAACCGAAGAGAAGGTCACGCGGCATCGTGGCGAGCTGACGATCCCCTATGCGATGCGCGAATCCGTGCGGCGCCTGCTCGACGAGTACGAGTGTCTTCTCGAAGATGAATCATTCGAGGCCGACGTACGCTTGCGTTACCTCATTCCCGAAGAGCGGGAGGCCGACTTCGCCCAAGCGATTCGAGATCTCTCGTCCGGCAAGATCGTGCCGCGACGCATGAAGTAGGGCAGGTGAACACCTGCCGTGACTATTCGTATGGGATGTAGGTGAAGTGACCTACCTCGAACCGGGCCAAGAGAAACTGTGCCGACGCTGTCGCGTGCGCCAGCGAAAGCTCGTGGTCCCGATGTTTTCCATTTGACTCAGTCCGCCGGTGTGGTAGAATATTAACGGACTATTATTGGTTTGGCGGTCAGCGAAGCGTTATTTCGGGGTTCGACCGTCGAGGCTGTCTCAGGTTTAGCGACAACGTCCGAACGAAATTATACCGTATCATCTCAGTCGCTGAGACCGCCTTGGTAACGACTCCCTTCTGACACTGTCTTCTTTTGCCGCCGCTGAATGCTCGAACGGCGAAAGCCGGCACGGCGAAATTGCGCGCACTTGAGCGTTTGTCGCGATGAAAGGCGCCTTGCGCGGAGAGTGCGCTGCGTGTGGTGACGCGCCACCCGGTGGGCCGGATGTCGTTCGCGTGATCGCGTGTTTGGAAAGGGCGGATGGCGACACCACAGTAATGGGGGCAATTCTCATGAGAATGAAAATCGGGATGAATGTGATCGAAGGCGGCCATCGGTTTTGTATCGGTTTTTTTCTGGCCTTTGGACTGATCTGGACTGATTCGACGCTGGGCGACAGTGCGCTGTTTCTCGGCAGGCAATACGCCGTAGGCAGCGATCCCATATCCGTAGCGATCGGCGACCTGAACGGCGATCAAGTGCCCGACATGGCCGTGGCGAACAGAGGGTGGCGCCGCGATAATGATGGCAACGTCGCAGTACGGTTGGGACTCGGCGACGGCACGTTTGCCACTGCGGTCAAATACGCGTTTGGCAACGCGTTTACCTCTATAGCCATCGGCGACCTGGACGGCGACTCGGTACCCGATCTGGCCGTCGCGAACCAAGACGACGACAACGTCTCGGTGCTGTTGGGGCTCGGCGATGGAACGTTTTCCGACGGGGGTAACTTCCCTGCCGGCGATGGGCCTCAATTCGTGACGATCGGCGACCTGAACGGTGACCAGGTGCCCGACCTGGCCGTGGCGAGCAGTGGGACGGACCCCGAATGGGATGGCAACGTTGCGGTGCTACTAGGGGTCGGCGACGGGACGTTTGCCGTCGCGGTGTATTACGCCGCCGGAATCTCGCCTAGGTCCATTGCGATCGGCGACCTGGACGGTGACCACGTGCCCGATTTGGCTGTGGCGAGCAGTGGGATGGAGTACGGAGATGACGCCAGCGTCTCGGTTCTGATTGGCGTCGGTGACGGCACGTTTTCCGCCGCGGTGCCCTACGCCGTCGGCACCTGGGCTCGATCCGTAGCGATCGGCGACCTGGACGGCGACCAAGTGCCCGACCTGGCCGTGGCGAACGAGCGCAGCGACAAGGTCTCGGTGCTGCTGGGGATCGGC
>JADFIX010000459.1 GCA_022566435.1 Planctomycetota bacterium | reverse complement strand
TGCGGCGGGTGCCCGATGTGGGATGGAATTCGATCATCCACTCGTTGTCACCGAGGGCACGCCGACGTTTGACATAACCGGCCTGCTGATCGGAGAGGCGGATGAGGAAATGCGCTCCACGCAGGGGAATACGCCATATGGCCGCATAGGGAAAAAAAGCCGCGGTCCATCAGGACCAAGTCGTTAGGCCGAAAGTGCCGCATGAGGTGCTTGAGAGCGTGGTGTTCGGTGAAGGGCTTGCCAATGAGTTTGAAGGCGAAGCAAAATCCAGTGAAGACAGAGCAACAAGATACGAGTTTGGCTTTGGGGCGACGCCCTTCAGTCTTCCCGTTACGCGGCACCTCGGTTCCTCTTGACGGCTCGGAAAGCCTGCTGCGCTCTCATGTTGCTGCCCCTTCGGGGCGAAGCGTGGCCACTGGCTGGTTTTTCGCTGGATCGCTGGTCTCGGCAAGCTCCCGCTTCGCGGTACGCATAGCACCCCTCAGATGCCCGGCTTTAGTTACGCGGCAGACATCGCCCACCCAAAACGCTGTTCTTGGGCCGTCAAAGCCGGTTTCGCAGTCCGTACTCGGCATGGTCACTGCCGACCTATCTCGGCCGCCCAGGCTTGACATCTGTGACTTATTGGTGTATGATTCGCCTGTGATGAGTGACGATCTCAGCCAAATCCCGGTTCCCGGAAGTCATGGCTATTGGATGGCGTGCGCTTGGGCAAACGGTGCATGTCGGGCGGCGTGCGCTTGTTGTAGCTGTCGATTCGGAGAAAAAGCCTGACGGGACCGCAACTGGCTGATAAAAAACGAAATTGAGACGGCGGCCCGCAGGTGCGAATCTGCGGGTCGTTTTTATTTTGGGCCAAAAAAAAGCACGGCGCGGCGGCGCGCCGCGAGTTGGAGAGGGAGTCAAACAACGTGGAACTTCAAAATCGCATGACGGTTAACCTGGCCGAGCCGGTGACCGAAGAAATGCCGACCGATCGGTTCATCGCATGGACGCTTGAACGGTTCAGCGATCAGCGCATGGTCATCACCACGTCGTTTGGCATGGAGGGCTGCGCACTGATCGATATGTGCGCCTCGCACGGAAAGCCCATCACCGTCGTCTATCTCGATACCGGCTTCTTCTTCCAGCAAACGTTGGAACTCAAGGACCGGATGGCCGAGCGCTACCCTCACTTGCGATTCGTCAATCGTGGGACGTCACTGACGCCGCAGCAGCAAGCGGAGAAATACGGCGACGAACTTTGGAAGACCAATAGCGACCTCTGTTGCAAGTTGCGAAAGGTCGATCCGATGTACGAGGTGATGGCCGAGACGGACGTGTGGATTACAGGTCTGCGGCGAAGTCAGTCGGTGGCCCGGGCCAACTTGCAGATGATCGAGTGGGAGTGGCGGTACCAGGCGTTGAAGATCAGCCCGCTTGCCAAGTGGGAAAGACCCGAAATCGTCGAGTACATCAAGAAGCACAGCGTGCCCTACAACGTGCTGCACGAACAGGGCTATCCGACCGTCGGGTGCACGCATTGTACAAGGCCGGTGCCGGGTAGTACGCTCGGTGATTATTCTCGCGCCGGTCGCTGGTCTGATTCCGAGAAGACGGAATGCGGGCTGCACGGCGGTGAGGGTATCTAGTGCCTTCTTCAAGATCCGGCCTGACGAATGGGTTTTTGTGGATGGCGTGTTGACGATTCGGGTGTGATGCCCAAGCCGAGGGCTGCGTCTTGATGATTCGGGTGCCATGGGTGCCATGGTGCCATGCCCAAGCGAAGCGCCGGCATGTGTCTCGACGCTGACAACGCGTGGACGCTTCGCTTGAACATAGTTCTCGAATGCAGGGACCGGGCATGCTTCCGCTTCGCGGCAAGCATGGCACCCTAGTTTTTGTTGGAGTCGAATGCCGGCGTGAATCGATCCGCTCTTGTTCTGGCCTCGCACGGTTCCCGCGCGGCGCCTGAGGTCAATCGCACCCTAGGCGCCTTCGCCGAGCACCTGGCCGAGCGAACCTCTTTCGATGAAGTGCTCGTGGCATTTCACCAGGGCACGCCGCATTTTTGCCAGGTGCTGGACCAAACCGACGCCGAGGATTTTGTGATTCTGCCGGTCATGACCAGCAACGGCTACTACTGTGCCGAAGTACTCCCGCGGGAATTGGCCAAGAACGGTCGCTTTCCCAATGTACGGCTTCATCAAACCGCGCCGCTGGGTGTCGACCCGCGCGTGGTTGGGCTCGTCGCGCAACGCATTAGAGATCTATTTGCCGAAAACGACGTATCTACGGCGCATGCCACGGTGGTGATCGTCGGCCACGGCACACCAAGACATGCCGCGAGCCGAAACGCGACACTGCAGCTGGCGGCGGCGTTAGCCAAACAGAATTTGGCTGCTGAAGTATTGACGGGATTCCTTGACGATGAGCCGCCGATCGACAATGTCGTACACTGCGCTTCGCACGATTCTATTTTGATCGTTCCTTTTCTTATCGCGGGTGGACCGCATGTCACCGACGATGTGCCGGCTCGAGTCGGCATGAATACTGCGCCGATTCAAAATTTTCCGCACGTGGCGACCGTCGCGGGTCGCACGGTGATTTGCGATATGCCTGTAGGCGCGTATCACGGGGTCGTCGATATTCTCGCGATCATGGCGGAGGAGGCTCGATGAAAGCAGGTCAGGGGATCGTCTACCTCGTCGGCGCCGGCCCCGGTGATCCCGGCTTGATTACCGTGCGCGGCCTCGATCTGATCAGCCGCGCCGACGTCATCGTCCACGATCGCATCATCGGCTATGAACTTCTCGCCGATGCGCGGGCCGATGCGGAGATTATCCATGCCGGAAAAAAGCCCGGCGACCGCCGCAGCCAGCAGGAAGATCTAAACCGCTTGATGATCGATCGTGCCAAGGGTGGGGCCATGGTGGTGCGACTTAAAGGCGGTGACCCGTTCGTCTTTGGCCGAGGTTTCGAAGAACTGACGACCTGCCGCGAGGCGGGCGTCGACTGTGTGGTCGTGCCGGGTGTGACCAGTGCCTTCGCGGTGCCCGCGGCGGCCGGCATCCCCATTACCAGTCGGCATCTGGTGCGATCGATCGCCGTCGTCACCGCTAAAATGGCGAGCGATTCCACCGCGCCGCCTTTGGACTTCGACGCACTTTCGCAAATCGATACGGTGAGCGTCTTGATGGGGCGATCGAATCTTCGAGAGTTCGCTCAGGAGATGATCGATGCCGGGCGGGACGCCGATACCCCGGCGGCCAGCGTCGAATGGGGGACGACTTACAAGCAGCGAGTGACCAAGGCCACGCTCGGGACGATCGCGGATGCGTGTCAGCGCGATGGTTTGCGGACCCCGATTGTGACGGTCGTGGGGCACGCCGCCGCCCTGGCTCGCGATGACTTGGTGGCCCCTCCTTCTCCTCTTGCGGGCAAGTGTATTTTCGTGGCCCATCGACTCTCCTCGAAGAATGGTTTGCGTCGTCGTCTTTCCGCGGTCGGGGCGTCGGTGATCGCCACGCCGTTGGTCCGGGTGTTCGAGGCCGACGATTTCACGTCGCTCGACCGTGCCCTGAGCGGTTTGGAGGATTTCGATTGGATTCTTTTTGATTCCGCGTCCGCTGTCCGAGCGTTTTGCAGGAGGTTGCTCGCCGGCGGTCGCGATGTACGGGCGCTGCGTTCTTGCAAGGTGGCGTCGTTCGGAGAGACGACCCGTCGGACACTCAACAGAAACGGAATACGCGCGGACTTGGCTTCTCTCGCGTCGCCGCTGGCCATGCCCCCCGGAGAAATTGACCAGCTATTGTCCGCCCACGATGCCCGAATTCTCTACCCGTGCATTGAATCCGCGGATCGTACGATGGTTCATCTTCTTCGCCGCACCGGTGCCCAGGTGACCGATGTGGCATGTTTTCGAACCGTGGTGCGGTTGCTGCCGAAGGCGTTGCAGGAACGAATCGAGGACGGTGTAGATGTCGTGGTTCTTGCGGATACCGAGGCCGCGCGACAACTTGCCGGAACCTTCAAGCGGCTTGATCGGTTCGCCCTTGTTTGTGTCACGGCGGATGTGGCATCGCAGGCTCGCGAATGCGGTCTGCGAGTTGACATAGTGGTTCGAACGAAGCGGTGTCGCGATATTTTTACGGCGCTGTCGCAGTTTTTCGAAGACCGGGCCACGTCATCCGATGCCGGTCCTGAGTCGGATTCCGCCGAATCGATCGATGCATTGTAATCGCCCGCTGAGGGGTGCATCCCATTCCGGGGCGCTCCTGAATAATTCGTGCCCCGCTGCAAACAATTGGCCAAGTTCGGAGCCGGCTCACAAAACCCGCATACCGGTGTCCGCAGATTTGCCACCCGCATTGGGATGCACCCCCCGCTGAGCCGCGACAGATTCCTGTGTATTCCGCCTCGCGATCATTCGCTCTGCTAGCGATTTCTCGATCATTCAGGCGGATGCCCGCTCCCGGAGGTCTTTGGGGGCGGCCCGTTCTGCGCCGGGGCGGTCACTTCCCAGGCCTGCGGAAATGAGGGCGCGTTTCTCGATGCTGGCTTCGCCGCTAGTCCTGCCGATAATCATGAAGC
>JADFIX010000458.1 GCA_022566435.1 Planctomycetota bacterium | reverse complement strand
CTTCGATTCGCACGGACAGCCGGGGGTCGGTCGCCTTCGCTTTCACGATGCGCCGATCACCGCCCTTTGACCAATGCACGCGGGCGGATCGCTCCACCGGCGCTCCGTAGAGTTGCATTACGAAACGCTGCGGATTCGTGGTCACCCGGGCCTCCACGGCGGCCACGACTCGAATTCGTTCCGTCGGTGCCTGCTTGACTCCGGTTTTGATCTGGAATGACGTGTTCACCCGCCCGTTCGGCCAAGGCGGACTGATCGTCGCGGTGAGTTCATATTGAGAGCCTTCCCGTATCGTGCGGATTTCGGCCTTGATTCCGGGGTGGGGGATGTGAAGGAGTTCGGGCGCGATCGGGCCGCCATCGCCACGAGATAACAGGATCTTTTTCGTGACGGCAGGGGTATTTCTGCGAATTTGTCCAAAGTTCAATGTCGGCCTGGGATTGTCCAGCGGGCGATTCACCCGCGCACTGCACGTGAGAGTCGCGTAGGGCCGATTCGGATCGTTCGTGGTCACGCGAATCGTGCGTTTGACGATGCCGACGCGATTGCGCGTCGGTATCGTGACTTTGATTCGATCGCGTTGCCCGGATCTGAGTGTGCGGGCGGACCGCCCGCTAAGCTTGACCCCTCAGCCCGCTTTCGCGCGAATGTTGAGATACTTGGTCCCGGTGTTTTGGAATTCGAATTCGCAGACGATCGATTCGCCGCCCCAAACCGGCTTGGTCATGACGTTCGGCTTATCGCACTGCCAACGCGGTGCGGACGTCAAAGCCCTAAACGGCGTTTGCCCGGACGGCAACCTTTGCTTGCCCACCGCTTTGTTTTTCCCGAACGTGACCGTGGATGGTTCGGTGTCACAGGCTTTTTTCCCCGCGCGCGGCGCCGGAGTCTTCGAGCCGGCATTGTTGGCTCGCTTGTTTGAGAAGGACGGCAACGTTTGGCCATGTGCCGGGCGGACGGTGAGCGAAACGAAAGTGACCAGGCCGCATAGACCGGCGATGAATCCTACATCCACGCCAAGCCGGCGCCACGACCATGGCGACGAGTCTTCACCCGGTCGTCGTCTTTTTCTTATACGAAACAAGCTCATCATTCTTCCTTCCTGGAACCTCCGAAAGACGCCGCTTTCGGTTATCGGCACTAAGACTTCACCCGACCCATTATAGCAGATTTCGTCGTGCAAAACGAGACCTCACGAATTCGGGTTCGAGCGAGTTTTCGACCTCGTGAGCCGCGAATCGACAGGTAGGGCCGTCTCGCTCTGATCGATGAAAGCCAGAAGATCGCGATAGTAGACGGTGGAATCACCTTCGAATTCGAGCGAATGCCGCGCCGAGTCGTACGTCGTCGTTTTAGTGCCCGGCCAATTCAGGTTGTCGATGAAGTTCGCTGTCTTTTTGTTGTCGATGATTCGCTCGTCACCGGCCAGGAAGAGGTGGAGGGAAACAGATGCGCATTGCCCAAGTTTGGCGATGGGTTTGTCCATACGTCTCGACGCCAGGAAGAAACCTGCCGTGCATTGATGAAGTGTCAAAAGATCGTCATTGATGAATGCTTGCCACCGCGGGTCGGCGGTGAAGAACGCCACATCATCAAGCGGGATGTCGAAGCGTTGTTGCGTTTCGTAGATCATGGCAAAGCCGATTTTGGCCATCTCCGGCTTCGAAACGCCTACCAGCGGAAACAAGCCCGGGGTCACCAGGGTCAGGCTTTGCACGCCGGTCGGGTCGGCGATATACGACCGAACCACCAGCTTTCCACCCCAGCTTACGCCGACCGCATGGTACACCGAGTGCCCGCTTCGCCGCAGCAACTCATCCCGGGCGACGAGGGCGTCGGCAATCAACTGGTCGGCCGACTCCGCGTGCCCGCGATTCTGCGGATTCCGCCCACATCCCCGCCGGTCCACTTGCAGGACGGCGTAGCCTGCGTCGGCCAGCCACGCGGCGGAGGATTCGTACCAATCGCAGTGAGATTGGATTCCATGTTGGTAGAGCACCGCACCGTGCGGTGAGTTGTCCGACCAATACCGGCCATACGCCTCGTATCCGTCCGGCAACGTCACTGTGAGTTCTTCGTAGGAAGCCATGACGCTGAAGATCATACCTTGAAGTCGCATCCGGATCACGCCATATTGGCCGACACGACGAACAGCCGGTACGATAAGCCGATCGACCAATAAAGGAGTTCCTTCGATCGTGACCAGCGCCGACCCGCAGAAAATCCGAACCGCTCTTCGTCAGCAATTGCTCTGTGACCGAATGCTGGGTGTACGGGAAGTACCGATTCGGCTCGGCTTAACCCCGCCGCCCGCGTCGTGCGTGAATGGTGGCGCGACGGCCACCGCATCGAACTCGGCGGAGATTGCGGAGAAGGCCGATCGCCTTCGTGTGCTGGACGACACGCAAGTGAAGGGCTGCACGAAGTGCGGTCTGAGCACCGGTCGGACGCAGACGGTTTTCGGGCAGGGCGATCCCAACGCACGTTTGGTCTTCGTCGGCGAGGCGCCCGGCTACGAAGAGGACAAGACGGGGCAGGCCTTCGTGGGTCGCGCGGGGCAGCTCTTGACCAAGATGATCCTGGCGATGGGCCTGTCGCGCGACGAGGTGTTCATCTGTAACGTACTCAAGTGTCGCCCGCCGAACAACCGCGATCCATCCGCCGATGAAATACTCTCGTGCAGTCCTTATTTGCGAGACCAACTGCGGATCATCCGGCCCGAAGTGATGGTCGCACTTGGCGCACCGGCCGCCAAGACGCTTCTCAACACCACCCAATCCATAGGGAAACTTCGCGGGCGATTCCACGACTATGAATTGGGCGGGCCGCTGGAGGACGAAGATACGGTGCCGCTAATGCCCACGTATCATCCGGCGTACTTACTTCGTAGTCCGGGCGAGAAGGCAAAGGCCTGGGAAGACCTGAAAATGGTGATGGCCAAGCTGGGATTGGTCGCACCCGGACGATAAGGAACCATCACCGTACAAATCGGAGGTGTCGCGTTGTCGATTCATCCCACAGCCGTTGTGGATCCGAAGGCCGAGTTGGACCCGAGCGTGGAAGTCGGACCGTTTTGCGTGATCGAGAAACACGTGCGGGTGGCCGCCGGTTGTCGGCTATTCCAGGGTGTTTTTCTCACGGGCTGGACGAGCATTGGGGAAAACTGCGAGCTGCATCCGGGTTGTGTCGTGGGCCACGCCCCGCAGGACACGAAATATGGCGGGCAGCGAACGTTTTGTCGAATCGGCAAGGGCAATGTGATTCGAGAATACGTGACCATTCATCGAGGCACGGTGCCGGAATCTGAAACCGTCATCGGCGACGATTGTTTCCTTCTCGCCGGTTCGCACGTCGGACATAATTGCGCCATCGGGAATGGTGTGACGCTGATCAACAACGTGATGCTTGCCGGCCATGTGACCATCGAGGATCGGGCTATCATTTCCGGTGGGGCGGGTGTTCATCAGTTCGTTCGAATCGGAGCGCTGGCCCTGGTGGGTGGGAACGCCGGCGTGCAAATGGACATCGTGCCGTTCGCCCTAGTCGATCGTAGCGGTCGCATAGCGGGGATCAATCGGATCGGGCTTCGTCGCGGCGATACACCGCAGGAAGACATCAACGAGATTCGCGAGGTTTATCGATGTCTGTTCGATTCCGAATTGTCTCATACGGTAGCGGTGGAGAAACTGGTCGCGATGGTAGAGACGCCATCCGGTAAGAAATTGTCTGATTTTCTTCGTGGCGAGAGCAAACGGGGGTTTGCGGGTCTTTCACGCGGTCGACGCGAATCCGCCGACGAAGAATCTCAGGATTGACTTGAAACGCGGGGGCGGGCGGGGCGTATAATAGAGCGGTGAGTGACGGATTTGTGCCGAGAAGATGTCGCTTTTTCGGCGCATGGCACGGGCTGAGAATCGCGATGCGATGATCGCTATGGGACTGACGTTTCTAGTCAGCGCGGCGGTCATGGCGAGTGCGGCGGGAACAATGTTGCCCGCTGGAATTCCAGTTGACCGTGCGATTGACATGGTCAAGGCGCTCGCAGCTTCGGGTCACCGCGTGACTGTCTTGGCCGGTCGACCATCCTACGAGCCCACGAAACGATACCCCTGGCGTTTGGCCTCCCGTGAGCAAAAGGACGGCGTGACCGTGGAGCGCGCGTCGAACACGGTGAACGATCTGGTCGACGGGGTGACGATGACCCTGTCGGCGGTGACGAGCAAGGCGGTCTCGCTGACCGGATCGACGCCGACCTCGGCATTGAGCACCGTGGTGTCGAACTTCGTGTCGACCTTCAACGACAACATGACCGCGCTGAACAAGGCGATGCGCGGCATCGGCCGTCACAAGCGGACCGTCCTCAAGGAGACCAAGGCCCTGCGGTTGGAAGAGAAAAAGGTCGATGCGGTCAAGAAGGTAAGAATCCAATATTTGCAGCAGCGCCGCCAAATCAACTTGTTGATCGACAA
>JADFIX010000457.1:1274-4584 GCA_022566435.1 Planctomycetota bacterium | reverse complement strand
ACTACATCCAAGAGCCTAATCTAGCAAATCCGCTGTAGCGTCCCCGAAACCGTGGGTTTCGGGCGTATCTTCTTAGCGGTGTAGTGCTAGTTCAGCTCGAACGAAAGCTCGTTCACGTGGAAGGTGCTATGGCCTGCGTTGCCTACAGAGTTCACGCGAAAACTCTTCAAACCAAGCGCAGTAAAAGGGCCGTCGAAGACAAAATCCTCAAACGATCGAGTCAGCAGGTCGTTCTGGTCGAATAGTCTAATGCTCCGCAGTGAAATGTCCGGATAGGATACGTAGACCAAAGCGCTCGCGGATATTGGCAGGCCGCTCTTTTGCTCGCTAGCCTCACGTTGAGATCTTTCGGTCTCTGAGATCAAATCCAACTCGATCACCAACAGCCTCTTCGAACCCGATCTCTCGCAGTACCCCAACACACGCGCGGTATCACCTTGCAGTGCACCATAGAGGCCTACCAGATCGCCGATGAATAGATCTCCAAGCGCATCCGTTGGGGCAACCAAATCTGTAAGCGCAGAGCCATTAAGTTCCTGGCTGATGCCCAGAACAGGTATCAAAAGCTGGCGCGGGATATGATCCCGCATTTTGACGATAAACTCCATACGGCCACCCGAGCGCACCATGCCGAATACGACTTCTTCGTCGGCATTCCCTCGGGAGTAAGTGAGATCGAAAGCGCCGTCGTACTCCTGACCATCGCGCATGACACGCGTCATGCGCACATCCAGGTTGGCCCTGGAAAGCTTCGTGACCAAAGCCGGCGCCATTCGCGCGAGTCCAAGAAATACGGCTAAGCCGAGCGACGACGCTGCCCCCGGGTCAAGGGGCCTGATCGCCTTCACGAATCTTTTTTTGGCCGGGATGCACGAATCGTTCCTCCGGCCCGCCTGCCAAGGCGCCACCTGCCGCGAACGCACCTCCCCACGCAGAAAGCGCCCAGAGAGGAACACCAGCGAAGCCACGCCAAGGAGCAGGAGTACCCACCCGAACGCCTTGAGGGCACGCAGCTTCTTACGACCGCAGGATGAGGTCAAGTTATTCCATCACAACGACTTCACCGGTAAAGGTGAATTCGAACACCTGATTAACGATGTCCCTGCTCGTGATCACAATATCCTTATAGATTATCTCTACGGTCTGGCCGGTTAGATCCACCATGTCTTTATGCGGTGTACCTTTCCACTCGTCGAACCGAATAATCTGATCTCCAAACGAGGCAAAGTCGGCCTCGCCGTAGATTTCTGAAGCGCCGCCGCCGAGAATAAATTTCGACTTGAAGCTTGCCAGGCCAGGGGGCATTGCAAGAACAAAACCCGTGTCCTCCTTATACAATGTTCTCTTGATCAATTTAGGACCTGTCTCTTCCGCTAGCCAGTCTTGGGCTCCTTCGCTTAACCCTTCGTACTCTGCTGTCCCGTAATACTCCGACGGTGGTTCCGCATATGCTGCAGTTCCTTCCGGGCAAGTGGCTATGATCTCCATTTCGTACACCGACTGAGTCGCGAGGGCGACACCGCTCGACTTGGCGGCAACATCGACTCCACCATCGCTCGCACGAATGGGGTTGTCTTCCCGGGTTATCAGCGCGACGCCTCGGACGAGGTGATCGGTAAAATAGCCTTCGATCTCGGGACTTGAAAAGTCTACTGCGCCGCCTTTGAAGGTGGTTGAACCTGGCTTAGCCTCAAAGGAGGTTCTGTCGACAGTAAACCTTGCCTCAATATCACCATTGCTCGTTCTCGATGCCTCCAAAATAGTGAGAATAGCCTTACCCGCGAAAACTTCGACGACGGTTTTGACTCCGGCGTCCGCCGCACCACCGAGATTTGCAGTAGGATCGCTAGTGCACGACGGCAGGAACAAGGAAACAGCTACGAGACAAGCGACAACTTTGGACTTCATGGCCGTACCTCCTAGATGGGAAAAGAGTTGAAATTCACCATAACCTCGTATACCATAATGCGCAGTTGAGGTGTTGTCAAACTAAATCTTCCCTCGACCAAACTTTTTTTTGCGATCATACTTATCACATGCGGCCCTCGACTTGTGTGAAAACAGGTTTCCGTTGCCGCGGATCGTGCCTGGCCAAACCCGTCGTGTCCAAATTCAAGAACGCACATAACACCCCAGCGCAAAGTTGCTTGCGGCTCCGCGCGTAAGTCCGGTATTTTCAAGAGGTTACGAGTCGCAAGAACGTTTCCAGGACGTATCGCGGGGTTGGAGCGATGGCGCGGGGCTGCGGTCTGCATTCGTAGTGTTTGCTACATCGGACGTCGGACCCCGTCAGTACAACCTTGCGCTGTAGTGCTAAGAGAGACCGAAGAAAGAACTGTCACCACGAAGGCACTGAAGGCGAACGGAAAGTGAACCTGGCGGCACAACGGAGATTGGCCTTCGTGCCTTGTTCCGGCTTCCGAATTGGTCGCCGTCACCTTTGTGGTGAAAACCATCGTCGCGGGCGGAGCCTGGCGGAGCCCGCCCTACTGAACTGAACTGCTTCTGACTACTGACAGCTGACAACTGACCACCGACGACTTGATTCTGATGAGAATTCTAGGCGAGCAGTTCCAGGACAATTCGCTTGATATCCGTATCGCGATAGACACGCCCCGCTTGGACGGCATCGCTTCCTCGCGAACACAATAATGCCGCGCGATGCTGTGCACCGACGGCTGGCGCGCCGTGTGATCCCTTGACCAACGAAGCATCGAGTGGAATACTCTTCGTCGCGGGATCGAAGAAAAGTTCGACCGGGTCGTATCCCGGTTTCCGGTGAATATCGACCGTGCGGGCGAACCCCGGGGCCGCGGCGTCGTTCAGCCACCAGTGGTAAGCGAACCAGTGGTCATCGTCAGCCATGAGAACCAACTCGCCGCTGCGCTCGTGGTTCATGCCCACCTCGGCGAGCCCCTCGCCAGAATAGACGCCGGCCATGCCCGGTTGGGATTCGAAGACCTCGCGGCAGCGTCCAATGACCTCACGATCCCCTGCACGCACGAACACGTGGGCGAATTGATGATCGACCATGGCGAACGCGCGGCTGTTGGTGATATCGAGATGCTCGGCTCCTTCCTTTTCACGCAAAGTCAGCAAACCCGCCTCCCGCAGCACGCGATTCGGGTGAATCACACCCGAAACGTCTGTCATGGCATATTCGCCGACGACGAGAAAAACGGCGTCCTTGGCGATTCCGCTCGTCGCCACGCTATCCCGAAAAGAGGCTAGCTCGTGGTCTAGTTCTTCGAGCGAGCTGCGAGCCTGTTCGCTGTTCGGTCCGAATTTCTGCGCGGCGTAATCGAGATGA
>JADFIX010000457.1:0-1264 GCA_022566435.1 Planctomycetota bacterium | reverse complement strand
TCCAGTGCAGGTTCGGTGCGTGTCTGTCGATCAACCAGGCGGCCGCAGTTAGAATCCATTTCGTCGATTCGATATTCGCCATCGGCCCCCAATAATGCTGAAGCGGAAAGTGCCCCAGTGCGGCGAGCAACTCTTCGTATAGCCCGTCGGGCTTGGAATAACACCAAAGTTTCGTCGTGCCGTCCGGCTCGTGGATCGGCGCGGGGGTGACGATGAAGTCGGCGCCGGCCTGTTTGATATTCTGCAAGTGCCACACGGCTGTCGTGTATCCGGGGTAACTCTTGCGAAGTGCGTCCCAGACGTGTTCGCCGCGGACGATCTCGTTCGGTGCGACCCAAAATTCTACTTCGTCGCGATCTCGTTGGAAAAACCCGTTAGCGATGACGCCGTGCTTAGCGGGCGGCGTACCCGTCAGCATATTGGCCTGCACCGGCGATGTGACGCACGGAAAGGTAGGCGTCAACTCGGCGATCGCCCCTTGATTCGCCCAATCGAAGAGTGTGGGTGTTGTCTTTCGGTCGACGTCGCCGGGGCGAAGGCCCGGTACTGCGAGAACAATCAGGTGCTGCGTGGTCATGACGGGATTATCTCACACACAAGCGCGTGGTCAAACTCAGACACCGACTCGTGAGTCCGCACGGGCACGGCAAAGCCGCATGGCGGCAGCACGCGGCTCGGTTCACGTTCACGCACTATAGCGAGCTTAGGAATTGATGGGCTCGCCGGGCCGCCTCGACCGCGTTGTGGCTGTGGCGTGACAGCTCGACATGAATCGGTCCCTGATAGTCAATCTCCCGCAAAGCGGAAAACACCGGTCCGAAGTCCATTTCCCCATCGCCGAACATCAGATGCTCATGTACGCCGCGTTGCATGTCCTCGATATGCACGTTCCACAACACGTTTTTCCACCGGCGAACATGCTCATGCATGTCGCCATCGGCGAGGCAGAATACGTGGCCGACGTCGAGCGTCAGCCCGAACTTGGCGTGGGCGACGGCTTCGTAAAGGCGCCTGAACTTATCCATCGTGTCGATCAACATCCCCGGTTCGGGTTCGAAGGCCAATCGAATGCGAGCCTTCTGGCGAGTCGCCACGGACGATCAACTCATACTGCTTTTCAATGGCCTTCTTGATGGTTGGGACATCTACTCGAATTCTCCGATTCCTGACACATCACGGACTCTGATACAGAATATATTGACTAAGCTTGGAGACATTCCCAGTACCCCATCTTCTCAGAAAGAGGACGCCGTAGATCTACTGG
>JADFIX010000456.1 GCA_022566435.1 Planctomycetota bacterium | reverse complement strand
AGGAACCGGCGCGTCATTGGCCTCAGGTCGAGGAACTCTTCTGATTTTCCCGGTGAAAACTCCTCGTCGGCCGAACGCCACCGGCCGGCGTCGCGAGCAAGTCGTCTAACTGGCACGTGCGATGTGCAGCGTCGATGGTGCCGCTTGAGGGTCGCCATTTAACGGTTGTTCGAGCTACCTTTGTTGTCATCTCGCTACGGCGGGGGTTTCCCGCAGTGATGGCCCGGACCAGCATTCTCTTCTAGCTTTGGGAGCGTCGCAACTGTCTTTCCCTACGTCACCGGACCTACTACGGGACCGTATCTCCCGTTCGCCTTGCGATTGTTCGTTTTGGTGGTATAGAGGAACACTTGTGGCAACCATGGGCCGACGGCGGAATGAATTGCGACGACCGTCAAGGAGGATATTTTGTCGAAATCTACAAGACGCCTTGGACGCGGGCTCGACTCGCTCGTTTCCCATATCGCAGACGTCAACCGAGAAGTCGGTCCTGATGCGCCCGTCGCGACGGCGGAATCCGCGCAGCATCATGGATCTTCCACAGTTCAACCTGTAGGAGGCGCAGGCCTGGCGGCCACGGACAGTCTCCAGCCCAATCGATTTCAACCGAGAAATACTATTACAAATGAAACGGTATTATCCTTGGCGAAGTCGATTCAGCGCAATGGTATGCTTCACCCTATCAGTGTTCGACCGCTCGGGGATCGATTCGAGATCATCGTCGGCGAGCGACGGTGGCGGGCCGCCTTGTCTCTGGGGCTATCCCACGTACCGGTGACCGTTCGTGACGCATCCGACGAACAAATGCTCGAACTCGCGCTTATAGAGAATATTCAACGCGAGGATCTCAATGCCATCGACCGGGCCCGGGCATATCGGCGCTACTGCGATACGTTCGGCCTCAAGGTTGATGATGTTGCCCAGCGCGTCGGCGAGGACAGGTCAACGGTGGCCAACTATGTCCGCCTGTTGGAACTGCCTGATGAAGTACAGGAGATGGTGGCCAAGGGGGATATCGCTATGGGACATGCGCGATGCCTGCTGGGCGTCGCGGACTCAGATCGACGCATGCAACTAGCCAACGCCGTCGTAGCGAACCAACTCTCCGTGCGAGCCCTTGAGGAATTGGTGCGGCGAGAGCGCACTCGTCGAGGAGGACAATCGGACACCCCAGGTGCGACTGTCCGGACAATTTCTCCCCATTTGGCCGACATTCAGCGGCGATTTGAAGAATCGGTTCGTACGAAGGTGGTGATTAGAGAAGGAAAACGGAAGGGCACCGGTCGGATTGTTATCGAATACCACTCCCTGGACGAGTTTGATCGACTCGCGGCCATGTTAGGTGTCCCACTTGAGTGACTCGATCGGATCGCCGCCACACGGGTAATCAACTCGCGGCTGCCTTCTCTCTCGTAAGTACTGCTCGGAATCCGCAAAATCCCGGAATTTACAGTCCGAGATGAAGGCGAAGCCGCTCATACGCTTGGCGGTCGTTTATATTCCAAAGCGACATGAGCTTGGGATCGACCTCTGAGAATATCGAAGAGCGAAGGGTCAAGGCGCCGCACCTCGCCGCAAAGTCCTTTGCCCTAAGCTCTTCGCCGGCAACCATCTCGGCCAACAATGGCCGTGCCGAAAGGCGGTACACCGCGGTCAGCGGATGGAGCCGTCCGTCATGTTCAATGAGTATGGCCTTATTGTCCTCGAGCAGGTCTACAAACTTTTTCACAAACTGAGGCGTGATCAGAGGTTGGTCGCAGGCACAAACGAAAACCGCATCGCACTTGTCGGCCAGGACATCAAACGCCGCAAGCAGACCGACGAGCGGGCCACCGCGGCTAACGGAGTCGTACACGACGCGGACGTCGTCATTTAGAGAGGGGAGATCCTGTCCCGACCGGGCGGCTACCACAATCGGGGTCACGACCTGACCGATGGTCTTCACGATTCGCGTCAGAAAGTGTTCGCCGCCGTAATCCAGCCATGCTTTGGACATCCCCATTCGCTCGCTCTGCCCGCCGCAGAGCACAACGCCGCCGACTCGTTGAGGATCTACCACGGAAACCACCTCTTTGAAGACCGATACCGAGCTTTCGTTTGTCTGGAGGCTACGCCGGCCGCAGGCGGGACCGTGGGGATCGATGGTGTCGGTGGATTCGCGATGAACACAAATGGCGGCACCCCATCCGTGCCCCGAAAAGGGGCGATGTACCGCTTTTCAAGGTGCGTAGCCGATCATCCGATAACCTCCTCGGAACCAGGAGTATATCATGATTCGAGCAAGAAACACGCTGATCGCTGCCGGACTGGCAATGGTGATCGTATTTGCAGCCGGCTGCGAGGTGGGAATTGTCAACACCGCGGCCCGGACAAGTCTGGCCTCCTTCATCAACAACGTGGTTTCCGGTGCGGTAAACGCAACGATCAATCCATAGACTCTGATGCTCATCGGCTCTTGTGTCGTCTCAGGGGACTGCGCAGCATCAGCCCTTTCCGCATACTGACCGAACCGACGTCGCGACATCTCGCGACTGATAGGCGACTGACGCCGTGACCGTTTTGTCTCTTGCGTTACAGGGTTTTGGCCGTGTATTCGAACACCGCACCCGCACCGAGTTTGACGGCTTGATCGAAGGTGTCGGCCGCATGGGATCGCTCGAGTCGGATTCGCAGGCCGATGATGTCGCCCGCCTCGAAGATGTCGGGGGCGAATGTTCTGCCGTTTCCATCATCCACGAGCGCGATCTCCACGTTGTTGGCTTGCCACGAATCCGGCACAGTTTGATCGTGTTCGACTGTGGTGATATGCGGCGTTGATTGACCGTCCTTCGCGTAGCCGGCGACCACTTCCAACCGTACAGCGCCGCCGGACATTGTGGAATTCACGGCTGGCGCGATCAGTAGGAAAACCGAAACGGGCTCAGCCACGTCCATGTCGGGTGGCACCTCGAGTAGGGCGGCGTAGAATCCACCGTCGTTGCCGACCCCCACCTGGCGGCACGAAATGCCCGTTCCGAGGGTGTTGGAGGCGCTGGTTCCGGCGGTGCGCACATAGCCCAGGCTGATGCGTTTCGTCGGCCGGGCGCTTCCCGCCGCACTGATTTCCGCTTTCGCCGGGTCGATCTTGAGGAAACTGTTGGCGTCGGCCGGGTCGGCCACCAGGAACGGGCCGTCGATGGAACCAGGTAGTGCCTGCGCGATGTCACTCGTATCCGTTTTGGGCATGATGACGTTCCTAAGAGCGTGCAAAAAAGGGTGTTCACTCCCACCGAGCCACGAACGTGCGGGAGAGGTTTCCGGCGAATGGCGCCCGCTTCCTGACGGGCGCGTCTCGGAAAGAACACTTCGTACGTCCGCGCTAGGTGGCCGGGGCCAGTCCCACTTCCAATCCCCAGGTGATATTGCCGGTGTCCGGATTGACCCACTCGGCGCGCAGCTTGTCGCCCGCCTGAAACGTCCAAGCGGATGGCTCGGTCATTTCGTCGGCCGCGATGCGCAAGTTCACGTCCTTATCGACGCCGGCCTGACTCACGGTGAACAGTCGCGTGTCGTAGGCGCTTCCGGCGGCGGAATCAACGGATACGTGCAACGGGTTCGTCCCCGGAGTTCCGGTGTAGTGACACCGCAAGAAGATAAGGCGAAACGGCTCGTCGAGTTGAAACAACTCGTCCATGTGACCGGAGCCGGTGGCCGCGACGACCACGACGGAAAGAATCTGCCGCGCCCGCAACGTCTGCAGTTCGCTTTCCTGCCGATCCAGGGCGTCTTGTGCGGTCTGAAGAATCTGGTCGATTTCCGCGGCCATGATCAGGTGTCCTGTGCATCCGCGATATGGTCGGCGAGTGTTTCGCCTTCCGGTATTTGCACGCGAAAGGGCACACCGATCAGTGTCGATACGCCGGTGTTCAGCGCGGGAATCGTCACTGTGGCGTCACCCAAAAAGATGATATCCTTGAGCGTTCGTTTTCGCTTCTCGCCGTTGGCCCGATACAAAACGACAAGATCGATTCCCGCGGTCACCGCGAAAAGTGTTTCTGCCACCGAACCGTCATAAGAGAAGAGTAGACCGCTTGCACGTTGCAGGCCGCGGGTGAACGTGCCCCGCTCGCGCTGCGAGGTATCGATCCCCGAAAGAGGGACCGTTTCGATTCCCGGCTTGTATACGATGCTGTGAACGCCCTCGACCGGCGTTTCGGTGAAGGGAGAGAGACGAAGTTTGGTCGAGGCGCCACGTGTGGCCAGTATCCAGATCATCTCTCATGCCTCACGAAGCCGGTATGCGGTTCTGCTGTCGCTCGACCTTCACGATGAAGGTTTGCGCCGCGGAAGCCGTCGCCAATCGGGCCCCCGCCGGTTCGGTTGGGAAGTCGAACGTCCAGACACGATCGTCGAATCCCTCCGCGCCCTCGGCGACGCCGATATCCGCGACGCTGTCGAGGAAATCATCGATCGCCCCGATCTTGTCCAACAGGGCGGCGTGCGGATCCACGTCGCGCACATCCGACACCACGCGCAGCGTCAAAGTAACTGCCACAAGTTTGTCGTTTTGCGTCACGCCGATCGGACGGGTCCGGGTCAGATGCA
>JADFIX010000455.1 GCA_022566435.1 Planctomycetota bacterium | reverse complement strand
CGGAACGTATTTGGAAAACCATAGGCGGCGTTGATCACAAGGACCGAAACGACACCGATCAAGACCGCCGCCCACGCGATCGACGCAAATTGCCGAACACGCCTCCGCGTGGGAGCAAAACGGCGAATCATTGGCCATGCCGACCACGTACCGTAATCGCCGCCGCGAATCAACAAGACAAGGGCGTAGCATACAAAGATCGGTCCCAGTAACGCCGCGGTGCCTTTGCTCGCAACGGCCATGCCCAGAAACAGCCCGCAAAATATAACAGACCAAATATTCGGCCGACGAACGTACCGCCAGAGATGAAAACAGCTCATGAAGACGAATGCGGCGAGTCCCAAATCCGTCGTCGCCAACCGCGCGTGCGCGAGTATATTGGGACTGAACGAAAAGAGGAACAGGGAGAACAGCGCCGCCCGATCGCCGTACAAGTCTCGCGCCCACACAAAGACGTAGACCCCCAGGAGCACCGCGAGGAGGACAACCGGCAGCCGGGCATACAGCAGCATCCGATCCGCGTCGACCCGGTTTTCATAGAAGAACATTCTGCTGTATTGCCACTGCTTGATCAGCGACCAATTGCGTGGCGATGAATCAACATGCGGCAGTTCAGGATCCAGCGCCAGCAGCGGAAGCGCTGAGATGATCTTCATCAGCGGCGGATGCGTGGCATTGTAATCGAATTCGCCCGTCCGAAGATAATAGTAACCGGCCGTGATATACATGATCTCATCGGTCGTCACGGACTTTCGAGTGAGGCTCGTGATCGCCTGGACCGCGAGAAGCAGCAAGAGACACGCGGCGATGAGAACGACACGGCGCCGCGGTTTTGTAGGAGCCGGCGAATCTACGATGGCCATCGATGTGTCGCTGATTGAATCTGTCATTATGCCCCGGACATCGCGGTGTCTCTGCGTTTCACGCTCGCGTACAGTTTCGCCAAGTCGTCCTCAACACGGCTCCACGTGCACGGCCGTCGCGATGCTCTGCGTTTGATGCCGCCTGTTGGACGTTCCCGTGCGACCAAGCGCACGGCATGTAGACGACGCCAAAGCATTTTTCGAGCTGCCGACCGGACTTGTGAACATCGGCGGCTTCCACGTCGAGGGTCGCACACAGATCGAGGTGGTCATACTTCAAGCCGACGCTCGCCACCCACAAAGAAAGATAATACCGATCCGGTACGAAGTTGACGCTGTCGACACGGACGTCGATGTACCCTTCACCGGGTTTTACCGTATCGGCGCAGAATCCGGTCGTCCATGTATTGGGCGAGGTGATGAGCGTTCCCATGTTCGTGTAAATCTCGACGCCGAAGTGTGGCTGCGTGACCGGCTTGTGCACCTCGTAGTGTAACCGCAACAGCACGGCACTGCCGGTGCGCACCACGTCCAACGGGCCGCCGTCCGGACTGAGAATCTCGAGTTGCGTGTATTTGATCTCGCCCGTCCCTCTCCTGTGCTCGAAGTCTCGAAGATCTGCCCCTCCCCCTTGCGCGTCCGCGAAGGTCGCCAAGTACGATTGAATGACCGATCGCGCATCGCCATCCTCGCGGATACGGCCGTTGTGAATCCAGATGGCTCGAGGGCAGAGATTTTCCACCGCGGCCAGATTGTGCGACACGAACAAGACGGTCCGCCCGCCCGTGTGCAGATCGTCCATCGCTTGCAGGCACTTCTTCTGGAATCCCACATCTCCGACTGCCAGCACTTCGTCCACCATTAGCACATCGGGTTCCAGGTGCGCCGCGACCGCAAACCCGAGCCGGAGACGCATTCCCGACGAATAGCGTTTGATAGGTGTATCGAGGAAGTCCTCCACATCCGCGAATTCGACAATCGCGTCAAGATTGGCGTCGATTTCCCGCTTCTTCATGCCGAGGATCGAACCGTTCAGATAGATGTTTTCCCGCCCGGTCAATTCCTCATGAAAGCCGGTGCCGACCTCGAGCAGTGACGCCACGCGCCCCTTCGTGCGCATCGTCCCCGATGTCGGGTAGGTGATTTTCGACAGCACTTTCAACAGCGTGCTTTTGCCGGCACCGTTGCGGCCGATGATGCCCACGACCTCTCCCTCGTTCACTTCAAAGGACACGTCCTTCAACGCCCAGATGGTCTTTACCTCGCTCGGACGCGCTGGGGGCCGGCGTTTCACCAACCCAACCAACAGGTCGCGCAGCATGGTCCCCTGATGAAGCTGACCGAGGCGATACTGCTTCGAGATGTTTTCGGCGATCACAGCGGGTGTCATGGGTGGGTCTGATCCATTCTCAAACGATATCCGCAAACTCGCGGGCTGTCCTTCGGAAGTACCATACGCCGATCGCGAAAATGACGCTCGTGACCAACAGCGAGACACCGAGCAACGACCAATCTACCGATCGCGACGGCACCAGACAAGCGCGAAACGCCTCGATCAGGCCGACCAGCGGGTTTAATGCCAGAATGGGTCGCCACTTCTCAGGAATCATGGACCAGGGAAAGATGATCGGCGTGACAAACAACAGCAATTGGGTCAGGAACGGCAGCACGTACTGCACGTCGCGGTATCGCACGTTGGCCGCGGCAAAGAACATTCCCATCCCGAGCGCCAGCATCACCAGCGGGATGACGAGCACCGGCCAAAGTAGCAGCTCCCAGCTCGGCACAAACTGATAATACACCATGAGACCGACAAGCAGCACGGACGCAATCGCGAAATCCAAAAGCCCCCGTACCGCGCTGGACGCCGGAATCGTCACGCGGGGAAAATAGACTTTGGTCAGCAGATTGCGGTTATTGACCAGGCTCAACCCCGCCTGTGAAATCGCGGTGGAGAAGTAGGTCCAAGGGACCAGCGCAGCGTACGAAAAGATCGGATACGGCATGTCATCGGGCGGTTGGACGCGGACCACCTTGTTGAAAAACAGGGTGAAAATTATCATGGTCGTGAGTGGCTGAAGAACCGCCCACGCCGCACCGAGTACCGACTGCTTATAGCGCACCTTCACATCGCGCCACACCATGAAGTAGAATAGTTCACGGTAATGCCAGAGTTCTCTCACGCCGTCTGCCGCGGTCGTCATGCCGTGCGCACCTCGCCCTCTCCATATCCGGAATCGACCGTACGTGCATCGGTCGACGTCTGTCCGCCACCTGCGACCTCGAGGATGGCCTGCTCGAACGCCGACGACGAGCGCGCCAGACTGAATCGCTCCCGCGTCATGTAGGCCTCGTCCGACATTCGTCGCCACAACGGACCGTTCGTCACGAGCGTCACAATGCGCTCCGCCATCGCTTCCACATCGCCAACCGGCACGAGAAAGCCATTCTTTCCATCCTGCACAAAGTCCTCGGGCCCGCCGCATCGAGTGGCGACCACCGGACATCGACAGGCCATCGCCTCGAGCGGTGGCAATGAGAATCCTTCCGTCTCGCTGGGACACAACCAGATGTCCGCAGCGGCGTAAATATCACGCAAGCGATCTTGTCGCGGCTGATAGTGGAACCGCGTCCCATTCGGCAAGGGTAGAGACCGCTGTGGTTTCATGGCCCCAAAACATATGACTTCAAGATCCGGTTCCATCTTGCGCGCAAGGCTCACCGCCTGAAATGCATCCTTGGCGCCCTTCCATGGCGCAGTCGAGTACATCAAACCGACCGAAGGTGGGTGGCCAACCGAACGCGGAACGGCATCGAACTGCGTCGTGTCTACACCGTTCGGCGCGTGAATCGCTGTGGGGTCGTTAAAACACTCGGCCGCCAGATCTCGCAACCAAGTGGCGACGACGATCTTACGCAACGGAAGACGCCATGTCGCATCGACAGCGGCACGATCGAAGGAATGCGCTTCATAATGCTGGACGAAATACGCTTTTCTGCCGGCCGACCGCGGAAGCGCTGCCACCAACGCGGCGGTGCTCCAATGGGTCGCGATCACAACGTCGCCGCACCCTATTCGAGACGCCACATCGTCGGGGCTCACGGCGATGAGTCGCCCCTTGAATTCGTGCAGGTGATCCCGGTGTAAGCCGGTGGTGACCGCCAGGTCCTTATACATCCGCCTTAGCAGGGCCCCCGGCCGCAATGGCAATCGTTGCTTGAGACAGATAATCGTGACGCTGTGCCCGCGTGTGGCCAGATAGTTTCCGTGTGCCGCGACAACACGACCACCTCCTGCGTATATGCATGTCTTGATGCACGTGCTATTATCGGTCGGATATGTGAAAGCGAGTGCGCGGGCGTGTGGTCGAATACCGACGCCAGAACCAGTGCGAACGACAGCGACATTACTGCTGCATGCAGAGCGTGCGCTGAAGCCGATGGCCTTGTCGAGTTTGCCGTCGACGGCCCCAACGGAACTACGTGGGACTACTGCAAGTGCAGGATTATTCCGGCCTCTCTTTCGTCGTGTATTGTTTGCTCGAATAACTCTACGTGCTTTAGTCCTCCGACAGGAGCGTCAGGAGCGCCGCCGCAAATAGGCCCACCGCCTGGTCCCGGACCGGGCTAATCTTTCACGTAAGGCGCCTGCTATTCTGCCGATACGCCTTCATGAAACTATAAAGACAGGCGAGAAGATGAAATATAAAAAGCGGCTCTTCAAAGAAGCGACGATCTCTGAAGGCCAATTGCCGCAGCGGTAACGCTGCGGCAAT
>JADFIX010000454.1 GCA_022566435.1 Planctomycetota bacterium | reverse complement strand
ACGTCGAACCGGCCGGGCAAGTGACGAACGCGCAAACATCCGGTACCGACCCGAACGAACATTCACCGGTGACGTCGTCGCAGCACTGCCCGGTGGCGGAGTCGCATGTGCTGCCGGCCGGACAGGTCAATGTATCGCAGAGGTCGAACCCGCCGCCGATATCAGACTCGGCGCATTCGCCCGTTTCCGGGTTCCAGCACTGCGCCGTGGACGATTGACACACAAAACCGGCCTGACAATCCACTAGTTCACAAGGATCGGCGCTTCCGAAACCGCATTGGCCCGTCTCGACATCACAGCACTGGCCCGTATCGGGATCGCACTCCTGTCCTTCCGGGCAGGCCAGGAAACTACACAGGTCAACGCTCGGTGCTTGCATGCATCCCAGGAAGGGTACACAGGTCTGCCCATCCGGGCAGGTGGTCGTTTCGCAAGGGTCTTCACAAGGCAACGGAGGAATTGGATCCAACAGGCAGCGATCGCACCCTCGCCCCATGAACTGTGTAAACAGACACGTCAACGCCGGCGAATCCGCCGAAACTTGGTTCGTCAAATCCAGGCAATCAGCGGTGATTTCGTTGTTGGACGAGTCGCAGTCCGGCGGCAGGCAAATGCACGTTGTGAATAGCTCACAAATCCTTGCTCCCTGGATGGTAAAACTCTCGATCAACTCGTCGTTCAGGGCCTGGCACTCGCCCTCACACTCGCCGCCGCTCATCGGGCAAGTCGCGTCGTCCGGACAGGGATCGCATGCGTCGCCGAACGTATCGCCATCGCGATCCGCTTGGTCGAAGTTTGGAACAAAGCGGCAGTTGTCGGTGGCGTCGGGCAGGCCGTCGCCGTCCGTATCGACGGTACATGTGTTGTGAAGGTGCGTGCCGCCGGGGTTGGCATGCTCGGTGCAGGCGATCAGCGTACCACCGCCCTGAAAGATCGGCTGCGCTTTCCCCTGGCTAATCAGCTTAGCCGCCGTCGGACCGCCGGCCACGCCCAGGACAAAGCCAGTGTCTGAATCCGCTTGGTCGGCGTCCACAAAGTGGACCCAATCCATGTCCGCCTCGAACGCCACGGCGTCCAGGCCGCTGTCGCCGAAGTCCAAGGTCCGCTGAACGCTGGGCTGACTGACATTGGTAAACGTGAGCTTCAGCAGAACGGGAAGAACCGTCCGGGCCGTACCGCCGTTGTCGTACGTCTTGGTGGCCGTCAGGGTGCCCATCGGCGAGGGCGTGTCCGACAATGTTGTCTGAATCTGCCACTGTGTCGGCTCGCCGTCGCACATGACGGTGATGGGATCCGCGCTACGGAGACTCATGCTAACGATCTGAACGTCCACGGTTCCCGTGGTCCCAACCGGGTCGGACGGCGCGATGGGGTCCTCACTTCGATTGATAGCGGTATCGGCCGCACCGGTCGTGCTCTCATTCAGGGCGGTGCCGACGAATTCAGCCGCGCCTTCGAAACGCTCGCAGGTTCGTCCATCGAAATCGAAGAATCCTGCCGGAAGCATCTCGCCGGAGAAGTCCTGCCGCGAGGAGCTGTCCGCGTTGGTGGTCCACAAGTCCCGCCGAGCGGCCACGACATCGTCAGCGGCATTGTCGTTGTCGTTCGTGTTGGTGTTGCCGTTGTCAGCGGCATTGTCGTTGGAGCTGTCACCGCTGTCCCCCCCGCCAGCGGTTGGGCACCCGCAGGGCAACAATGCACAAAACGATGTCAGTACAGCGATGATTCGTCTCGATGATACGGCTCTCACGATTGCACCTCCAGCTTGGACTAGAATGACCCGGTCTCCAACGCCGCTCGATGGTACCCGAGAAACCAAAGCACTGGCAAGCGAGAATCGAACTTCCAGTCGAAAACGCTTCATAGTACGAGTCTAGCCTCCTCGCTTTAATCGTTTCCCGCCCACCAGTCCCGGCGAATTTCGCGGGGTTGGCCTGCTCTTCGGTTTTTCACTTGCCCGGATTGATATGGGTAACGAACAATCACTTCGGCAGGCACTTGGTGGTGCAGTTTCCATTGACAACCTCATCAGCACCTGCGGAAACACTTGCTTCGGAGATTCATTCATCATCGCTACCGTGTACGTCGACATCGGCGACGACGTGCTGAACATGTCTGATGTTTGCGATTTCACAACGCCGGGAAACGCCGACGTGAACCTATCGAACCGGACGTCTTCTGAGCCGGGAAGGGAAAAGCCGACCCTGGGAGTCGAACCCAGAACCTCAGCTTTACGAAAGCTGTGCTCTGCCATTGAGCTAGGTCGGCGCGTCGCCAGGAGCGCCGTGCGGGTACCCGTACGCCGCGGTCGGACTACTTCGCTGTTCCACGAAGTCCACGACTTCCTGAGCCGCAGGCTTAAAGCCCGCGCGGCGTCCCAGGAATAGACCGTCTCACGAACATTCGCAGCGCCGCGCAAGCTGAAGCATGCGGCTCGGGAAAGACACCCGATTCATGAGCCGCCGGACGAACTTGTACGGACAAGATCGCGGCAAGTCAATATCGGCATCCGCTCAACGCCGGTCCAGGGCATCGCGGCTGACTTTGTCGTAGGTCGTCACCAAGAATCCAATCAACGGGAAACTGCCCCGCTCGAAAGGCGACGTGCCGAGCTGTTCCAGCAGTTCGAGCGGCGTTTCCGACGGTTCGATGAGAATCTCCACCTCGTCCAATTCCTCGCCCGCCCGCCAGAAGCGTTCGAGGTCGTCTTCCAGCCGGTCCACCGGTTCTTCCGCCGTGGCCGTGGATACCGGCGGCGGGTCGGTCTCGGTCAATGGTCGCTCTCGGTTCACGATCAATACTCTCCAACGGCCTCACGCGATAGGGTGAAAAAGTCCCGCAACGCATCGGTGGACATCTCGGTGATCCACTCGTCCCCGCTGCCGATGATGTTCCTGGCCAACTTTCTTTTTTCCTCGCTCATGGCTTCGATTCGTTCTTCCAGCGTACCGACACAAACGAACTTGTGTACTTGAACCGTCTTGTACTGTCCGATGCGATGGGCGCGGTCGGTTGCCTGGTCCTCGACGGCCGGGTTCCACCAGCGATCGTAGTGAAACACGTGGTTGGCCGCGGTCAGGTTCAGCCCGACACCGCCGGTCTTGAGCGACAAGACGAAAATGCGGGCATCGTCGCCCTCGGCCTGGAACCGATCGATCATCTCCTGCCGTTTGCGCTGCGGTATGCCGCCGTGCATAAAGAGCACGGTCGGTCCGAAGGCATTGATGAGGTGGGCGGACAGCAGGTCGCCCATCTTCCGAAACTGGGTGAATACCAGTGCCCGATGTTCTTCGGCTATTACCTCTTCGAGCATTTCCGTCAGGCGGTCGAATTTGCCGCTACGTTGCGTTGTCGCACTCGTCTCCCTGAGGAATTGTGCCGGGTGGTTGCAGATTTGTTTTAGCTTGACCAGCGCGGCCAACACCAGCCCTCGGCGTTGAATACCGCCTGACGATTCGATTTGGGTCAGCATCTCCCCGACGGTCGCTTCGTACAGGGCGGCCTGCTCGCGCGTCAGATTGCAGTAGACGGTCATTTCCATCTTTGCGGGCAGATCGACGGCGACTGCTCGAAGCCGGGTTTCTCGACGTGGACGAAAACGACCTGTTGCAGTACGTCTACAGCATCGCCAGTGCCAAGGGCAGTCATCACGGCGCGACCGACGAAGCCTGGACCTGTCTGGCACGGCGGATGGTCTGGACAACCGGTGAGTATCTTCTGACGCGCTACGAAGCGTGGAAATCCGGTGGGACGAAGCCCAGCTTCGGCACGCTGGATCGCGCGGGCCGATTCGGATTGTCAGCCATAAGACAATGGGCCACCCGCTGCCGCGACCGGGTTTTGGGGTTGTCGTTGACTAGCTCTATGCGGCTCAATCTTGTTGGCACCTGCCGGACACCGTCGCATTCATCGAGAAGTCCGTCACCGTCGGGCGCGTCGCAAGCGGTTTGGAAGCCGAAGAAGGTCCCGCCGGAATCCAGGCTATCGGATTCAGTTGCGGTACGACAAGCGACACCAAGCCAACAGGCACCCGCGGTTACGGACAATCCCCGTCGGTGTTCGCCGGTCCGTACGGATACATTTCACCCTGGAACGCCTTAATAAGTATTTGCACGTCTGCGAAGTTTACGACCGTGTTGATGTTGCCGGGTGCCACGTCGACCACCGATAGATGCGCGACCGTCGAGCCCGGCGTCGGGGCCACGACTTGTCCGCCTTGAAAGGTGTTGATTGCCACCAGCGCGTCATCGATGTTCGCCGTACCCTGCGGCGGCGTCCACTCCATGCCGTTGAAAACGCCGACCACATCACCCCACCACCTTCCGCCGGCGGGGCGCAACCCCGTCGATACTGTGGGTCCGGTCGCGATGCTCGCGCCGGCCACGGCGTGGACTTCGTATTCGCTGGTGGGTTCGATGGCACAGCCGGTCACGTGCAGCGTTTGACAGCCTGCGGCATCCCAGTCGATCACCGCGCCTGCCGCCTCCGCCCCGAGACCGGCGATGCACGCACCCGGTCCGACAAGAGGTTTGGGGAACTTGCCCGGAGCGGTCACGACGGGTGGTAGCACCCACCAGGATGAGCCGACTAAACCGGGGTGCGGCAAGCTGTCACTCAGTGTGACTTGGAGCTTGACCAGC
>JADFIX010000453.1 GCA_022566435.1 Planctomycetota bacterium | reverse complement strand
ACTCGAAACCGACCCGTAAGGCGAGTCCGGTGGCGGGTTGCGAGCCGGCCGATTCCTAATCCCGATGGAATCGGGACGGTACTGATACTCAGGAAGCGTCTTCTTCACGCTCCCTTTTCGGTTGCGTTCAGTACGGCGAGCGTAAGCGACCCGACTCTTGGTCAACCCGCCCGGAATCGACGTGCGACTCGCCGCGTGATAGAAACACGATCTCATGCAAACCGACATGCCACCATCGTGGAGAACCATCGGACCGAAAGCGCCGGACCGGACTCGGGAATCGCCGGCAACCCTGTCCGACGTCATTTACAAATCGAGTGAGCTGCAGTGCTTTCTCGCCGAGGCGTCCGACGAAACAGCCCCGATCATCGTGGTGATCAACGACAGCCACCGCGCCACCCCCACGCGACAAATATTGCAAGTATTGTCCGAGCATCTCCGCAGATCCGGGCGGGCGAATCACTTCCATGCGTTGGTCGCCACCGGCACACATCGCTTTTCCGAAACGCATCGACGGCACTTCGAATCGGCGACGTTTGATGAATGCGGTCTTCGATTCGAAAACATATCGTGGCACGACGCGGAGGATGCGTCGAACCTGATCGCGAACGGAAATGTGCGGGTGAATCGTCTCGTCGCAGAAAGCCGATTCCTACTGCCGATCGGCAGTGTGGAGCCGCACTATTTCGCAGGCACGACCGGGGCGCACAAGACCGTGACCATCGGCTGTCTGTCCATAGCGGACATCGAACGCAACCACGCCGGCGCCATGCGCAGCGAGTCCGAAATCATGCGACTCGATGGGAATCCGGTCTTCGACGACATGGTGAGTATTCTCGACCGATTGCGCGGCCAAGGACGGAGAATCCTGGCGATCAACACAATCGTCATCGATGGGCGTATCGTATCCGCGAAAGTGGGCGATCCCCTGAAGACGCTACATGCGTTCATGCCCGTGGTCGAGGAAATGTTCGTTCACCGAATTGACTCGCCCGTCGATGTGCTGCGGCTAAAAGTGCCTCCGCCGCTCGATCAATGCCTCTACCAGGCGGACAAGGCACTGAAGAACAGTCACCTCGCGGTACGCGACGGCGGTGGGATCATCCTGGAGGCCGTCTGCCCGGAGGGCATCGGACCTGACGGCTTCATGAATCTACTTCGTCGGGCGCCGGACTACGAATCGACGCTCGAAATCGTTCGGAAAGACGGTTACTGCCTGGGTGACCACAAGGCCGCCAAACTACGGTACCTGACGGACCCCAAATATCGCAACGTCAAGGTGGCTCTGGTCTCGCGCGGTGTCTCGCCGACCGATGCCGAACAGGCCGGTCTCCGTCCATTCGAGACGGTTGACGGCGCGTTGAACTGGCTGCGCGAGGCTGCCCAAGGGCCGCACGAGAAAGGCCTTATTGTCGAGGATGCCGGTGTAGTGTCGGTGACGGTGGCGTAGATTCAACTTCCAGTGACACGGAAGGCGAATTGACGGCGAATCTCGACCGTCTTACGATTCGAGACTTCGATAGAAGGCGATCGATCTAACGGACACGACAGATGGAACGGAGACCTCCAAAATGATGATTTCATCGGCGATGAACGCCAAACTCAACGAGCAAATCCAGGGCGAATTCTCCGCGGCACACGGCTATCTGGCGATGGCCTGCGCGTTTGACGCCATGGGTTTGAAAATCCTCGCAAGGAAATTTCTTGGCCAGCACGAAGAAGAGCGCGAGCATGGGATGAAGATTCTCCACTACTTGCAAGAGGTCGGCGGCACAGTCACGCTAAGCGCAATCGACGAACCACGAACCGACTACACGACGGCGGAATCCATCGTCACGGCCGCCCTGGACAGCGAACTCCATGTCACAAAAATGATTAATGAAGTGATGGCGCTCGCCGAGTCCGAGAAAGACTACGCCACACGCAGCTTCCTGCAGTGGTTCGTCGACGAGCAGGTGGAAGAAGTCTCGCAAATGACCGACCTTCTCAATTTGGTAAAAATGGCCGGTGGCAATCTCCTGCAGGTCGAGGCCCGCGTGCGTCATGAGATGATGTCGAACAAGTAGACTGTCCCGGTGCCGCTTCCGCAGTCGGATCATCGGGGATCGGCGCAGTCCGTCCGCGAGACCGGCAACGAACATAGAATTCCGATGGCTGACCTCAAACTTCCGATCGACCTCCGGAGCGACACCGTCACGCGTCCAACGCCGGACATGCGTAAGGCGATGGCAAACGCTGAAGTTGGCGACGATGTCTACGGCGACGATCCAACGGTCAACCGCCTGCAGGAACGCGCCGCAACGCTTCTCGGGAAGGAAGCGTCTCTCTTCGTGCCGTCCGGTACGATGGCCAATCAACTCGCGATCCGCGTGCATACTCAGCCGGGTGACGAGATTATTGCCCACAAAGAAAGCCATGTGTACTTTTACGAAGTCGGTGCGCCGGCTGCGATTTCCGGCTGTTCGCTCAAACTATTGGACGGCGCGCGTGGTCAATTCGACGCCGAGGCCGTCGCCGCCGCCGTGCGTCCCATCGAATGCCATTACCCGCTGACGTCCCTGGTGATCATCGAAAACACCCACAATCGTGGCGGCGGTACCTGTTGGCCTATTGAGGCGATTCAGACAATTCGCGACGTGGCTGACCGCCACGATCTGCGCATGCACCTGGACGGGGCACGCCTGATGAACGCATGCGTGGCCAAGGGCGTCGAGCCGACGGCCTATTCCAAGTACTTCGACACGGTCTCCATCTGCTTCTCGAAGGGACTCGGGGCGCCGGTGGGCTCAATCGTGGCCGGTACCGAGTCCACCATTCGCCGCGCCCACCGCTTTCGCAAAATGTTCGGCGGCGGCATGCGTCAGGTGGGCATCATCGCGGCCGGCGCATTATTCGCGCTCGATCATCATGTCGAGCGGCTGGCCGACGACCACGCAAACGCCCGACGACTCGCCGAGGCCATCGCCGACATGCCCGGTGTCACGGTCGATTTCGGCGCCGTGCAGACGAACATTGTCTTTTTCGATGTCGACCCCGCTGTCGCGTCCGCCGAGCAACTCGTTGGCGCGCTGAAAGAGGAAGACGTGTGGATCAGCGCTTTCGGACTCCAGCGTGTTCGGGCGGTCACTTGCATGGAAGTTACGAGAGAAGGCATCGACCACGCCATTGCGGTCTTGCGCCGAACGCTGAAGGCGCTCGGAGGTTAGGGCGGCGGCGCGCTCGAGTTTGCCTGTGTGCCGCCTGTGAATTCCAATGGGAGGTGTGACGCGTCACTAGGACCGCACGTAAGCAAGGCACACGATCATGAAATCGAGTTTATTGATCGCGACGTTGTTCTTGGCGACATTCGCTTCCGGCTGCGTCGAATTCCAGGCGCTTGTATCCGGGGTGGCCTCGGGCTCGGACGGCGGTTCCTTGCTGCCGATTGGTGGCGGAACCGATCCGGGCGGCGGCAGTGCGAACCCGCTTCCGGAAGTGACGCTGACCGTCTCCAATCCGAACCCTGCCACGAATGAGGAAGTGTCGTTGATCTGTCGAGCGGCCGACTCGGCGCAGGCTGTGTCGAGTTTTTCTTTTCAGCCGGCGGCTGAACTCATCGGGGTCAACGCCTTTCGGGGCACGGCGATCTTCATACCCTCGGCGGCCGACGCGGGTACTGCGTTCAATTTCACCTGCCGCGGCACCAACGACTCCGGCACCGGCGGACCGTCCGCGGCGCAGCTCGTTATTCCGGTCGGGTAGCCCCGCGTGACCATGTTTGATTTAGGTCTTGACGGCGGGGCTGTGATTCGTCACACTGCCCTGCTCGGTTCATGGGGACCGATTTCGAAAAGACGTAGAATCGCCCTGGATATTGCCGTAACCCATGTTTCTGCAATAGGTTACGCCGCAAAGGCGCCACCCGGAGGTTATACACCGTGTACGCGATTATCAGCGATGGCTCCCATCAATACCGTGTGGAGGAAGGGCTCGTACTAGAAGTACAGCGAAAAGACCTGCCCGAGGATACCAAGACCTACGAATTCGACCGAGTGCTGCTCGTCGGTGACATCGAGGACGGTCCAAAGATCGGCGCACCCGTCGTGGAGGGCGCCAAGGTGACGGCCACCGTCCTCGGCGAGATTAAGGGTAACAAGGTCGTCATACAGAAGATTCGGCGACGGAAGAACTACGCCCTGAAAAGAGGGCACCGGCAGAAATTCTTGCAGGTTCGAATCGACAAAATCGAGCATTGACGCCCCAATAGCGCATTTCGATTGTTCCGAGCCGCGGGCTTCAGCCCGCGCGGTTCTTCGCCGTCCGCAGTAAGTATATGTCCTGGCCGTTTTTCTGCGCTGTGCGACGACATGGCGGCGCCCGGGAATACCGGGCTTGGCCATGGCACCCATGGCACCCAGCATCGCCTTTGCCCATGCCACCCAGCCGCTGTGCGACGACATGGCGGCGCTTCGCTTGGGCCATGGCACACAGCATCGCACGTGTCGCTTGATCTGCGAGTTGCTGACGGCGGCTTCTCTAAGGTTTCGTAGCGGCGATTCTTTGCCGAGCCGCGTAAAGCATCATGTTGGCGGCGATGGCCCGAGCATCGCGCGATTCAAAACCAACGCAATCCAGGCAACTGTGCCCGACGATTCCACATG
>JADFIX010000452.1 GCA_022566435.1 Planctomycetota bacterium | reverse complement strand
ATCACCTTCCCGCCAGATCTCCAAACCGCAACCCCTGATCCCCAACGGCCGAAAGCTGTTGGCTGATGGCTCCCCACTGACAACTGACAACTGACAACTGATTACTGATTACTGATAACCGCCACCTCCACCGACCACCCCGCACGTTCTATATCTCGGAGTCCGCGCAACCCGAGTAATCTACATTGTGGCAAAAGTCGTCTCCGAGAAACAGCGCCGTGCCAACCGGCAAAACGCCAAAAAATCCACCGGCCCCAAAACCGCCGGCGGAAAAGCCCGCGCATCCCGCAACGCCCTCAAGCACGGACTGCTCGCCAAAGACGTCGTCATCACCGGCACCGACTTCACCGAAAACCGCGCCGAATTCGACGCTTTCCTCGCCGACCTCTGCAGCGAACTTAAGCCCCAGGGCCTCATTGAGGAGACCCTCGTCGAGCGAATCGCCACCTGCTACTGGCGTCTTCGCCGCGTACAACGTTTCGAGATCGGCGCCATCCGCAGCACACTGGACACCACCGACCCCGCCACGCCCGACCTCGCACGAATCCAACGCAAGCTCAATGGCGCCGAACACGCCCTGGCCACCGAATCGCGCCTCGCCCAACTCCTCGACAAGCCGCTGCATCAAAGAGACCCCAACGAGCGCCGGGAACTCGAACAATCTCTGCGCGATTTCCCAACCGCCTACGGCCTGCGGCCACCTGACCTTGATGGACAGTCTCTCGAAAATCACGTGCGCCGCGCGCTACCCAACATCATCCACACCTTGCAGGCCGGAATCGACACCCTCCGCGCGCAAAGCCGCACCGCCGAAAACGACCAGGCTCTCTGCCGCGCTCGCCGCCCCTTCATCGCCTCGCTGCCCGACCGCGATGCCCTCCTCAGCGTCGTACGTTACGAGAACATGCTCGACCGCCAGATCCACCGCGCCATGGCCGAACTCCGCCGAATTCGCAATGTGCCGCCGGTGCCACCGGTGCCACCCCGTGACACTCGCAAAAACCGTACTCGCAAAACGAAGCCATTTTCCGCTGACACTTGACGACAAAAATCAACCACTGAAAGGAGTGTCAAACTGGCATCGTGGATCCCATGGGTCGGGTGCCCCACCTCGTTCCTTCCGAGGTGGGTTCGCGATTCTTCCTTCGGACGCATGGCCCGCGGTTCACGCGTCTGGGTTGGCCTCGCCCAATACGACAACACGTTACAAGTCGGTGACAAATTCCGCGCTCGTTCAACCGTATACCAATTGAACCGAAGGCGACCCCGGACTCCAGACGCAGTTCGCCTTGGTTCTTGGTTTGCCGGACTTGGACCGGAAACTTGGGCAATGTTTTTTTTAACGCGACATGGAACCGTGATCGGCCGAGCGTGTCTAATGCGCAAGACGAAGGACCGATGCACGGAGATGAACGATATGGCCCGTTTTATCACGCGCCAATTCCAAATGCATAAGGAGAAGACAATGTTTGGACGAAGGACCTCTTTGATCGGATTGTTGTTGGTGTGCGGTTGGGTCTGTTCGGTGGCGAACGCAGAGGTGGGCCCACCTGGTGAGGCTGGGAAAACCGCCGAAGCCGCGACGAATGAAATCTTCGAAGCGTCAGATACCTCCTCTGTTGCGAACACGACCATCACCGGAGAAACCAAACGAAGCACCAACGGAACGTGGGCGACCGCGGTCCAGCCCAAACCACTGAGTGCAAGGGTGAAGCGCGGACTCGATTGGTTGGTACAAACGCAACACAAGAGCGGCGGTTGGGGCCAGGGCGAAGAATCGCAGGGCATGGGTCGCTCGTTGGACAAAATCAAAGACGTGCCCAATGTCGCCGACACCAGTTCAGCGACGCTGGCCATGCTTCGAAGCGGCAGCAGCCCTCGAAACGGGGCATACCGCGAGAGCATTCGCAGGGCGATTTACTTCGTCTGCGGAGAAATCGAAAACGCCGATTACGAGTCTCTCTACGTCACCAAACTGCGCGGAACCAGGCTCCAGGCGAAACTCGGCACCTACATCGACACATTCCTGGTCGCCGCGCTTCTGGCGGAAGTGAGGAATACGATGCCCGACGAGGCCGACCGTGAGCGTGTCGTCAGCGCACTGGACAAAGTGATGAACAAGATAGAAAACAATCAAAGACAGGACGGTTCGTGGGGAAACAAAGGTTGGGCGCCGGCACTCGCCGAGTCGCTGGCCGGCAAGGCCATCAACCGCGCCGCCCAAGCCGGGGCTGATGTGGATGAGAAAGTTCGCCAACTTGCTGAAAAATATGCCCGCGATCGGTTCGACAGCAAAACGTATAACTTCAGCACGGACGGATCGGCCAATGTTGACCTTTACGCGGCGGCGGCGGCCGTGTCTGGAATGCAGGACTCGGACAATACGAACGCCATGGTGCAAGGCGATTTGCGGATGACCATACAATCGGCCGCCTCTGGACCGGAACGCGAACAGGCGCAACTAGCGCTAGATCGAATCGAAGGAAACAAACAGGACTTAGACGAAGCCAAGAAGTCTCTTGTCCAACGGTTGGAGGACAATCGTTTCATCGCCGGTTTCGGTTCCAACGGGGGGGAGGAATTCTTGAGCTATATGCTCATCGGCGAGAGCCTGGTTGTCGACGGCGGACCAGAGTGGGAAAAGTGGGACGCGTCGATCACAGACAACTTGAATCGAATCCAAAACAATAACGGAAGTTGGACCGGCCATCATTGCATCACCGGAAGGACGTTTTGTACGGCGGCCGCACTGCTGGTGCTCATGGTGGATCGGGCGCCGATACCGCTTGCGGCGAGCATCAGAAAGCGATAATGCCTCGCCTGCGGCACGTGATCGTCGGATGGGTAATTCGATCGGGTATTTGTTCTGCGGCACTCGTATGCCTGACCTTCGCGGGCTGTCACGCGTCCCACAGGACACTAAATGCGCGTATTGATGAATCGTTGGATCGTGCCAAACTGTATCTGCTCGCGCGGCAATCAGAAGACGGCGCCTGGCGTTCCGGCACGTACGGCGTGCTCCGCGACGGCGCCACGCCGGCGCAACTGGGGGATGCCGCAGCGGTGATCGAGGAGGCAGGATTCACCACCTGTGACGATCTGGTGCACGGCTACGGCGGCGGGTATCTGCCGCCGGTGATCGGCTCGGCAAGCCGGCCCGCCGGCAAGCTGCCCGACATCACCCTGCGTGCCGGCATGATGGTGGTGGTGCAGCCAAACGTGATCACCCCCGACGGCAAGGCCGGGGTGCAGACCGGCGAGGTGGTGCTGATCACCGACGACGGCGTCGAGAGGCTTCATGCCGCGCCGCGCGGCTTCCTCAGGATCGGCCGCGCGTGACAGCGCGCGCGTGTGTCCCACCCCGTTCCCGTCCTGCGCCGGCCGGGGTTTGAAACCGCACCCATGGCGATCGATTCGATCATCATCATCGTCGCGGCCCTTGCCGTCGGCTCGTTCGTGCGCGGCATCACCGGAATCGGACTGCCGTTGATCGCGATCCCGGTCATGGCCGGCTTCATCGGCGTGCAGAACGCGGTGGTTATCATGGTGGTCCCCAACGTCTTCCTGAATGGGTGGCTGCTATGGACCTACCGGGCGCATCGGGTGGCGTTGCCGAATTTCCCGGCCGTGGTGATCGCGGCGTTTGCCGGCGTCGTGTTCGGCTCCTGGGTCCTTTCCACCGTGGCGGAACGCGTCCTCATCTTCGTCATGGTGGGTTGTCTCGGCCTCTACCTTCTCAAGCTCGCATTTCGGATCGAGCTCGGTCTGCCGCAATCGGTGGGCCGGTATGTCGGCACGGTGGTCGTGTTCTTCGCCGGGCTGGTGCAGGGCGCGACCGGATTCTCGGGCCCGGTGGTGGCGCCGTGGGCCCACTCCCTGCGGCTCCCGCCCCAGGGCTACGTGTTCGTGGTCTCGATCCTGTTCATGATCTTCGCCGCCATGCAAATCCTGGCCTATGGCTGGTTCGGCACGTTGACGGTGGAGCGGTTGTATATGGGGGCGCTCGCCTGCGTTCCGGTCGCGGTGGTGCTGCCGCTCGCGATATTCGTCGCTAGGCGCATCGGCCAGCGGGAATTCAATGCGATCATCGTCGCGGTCCTGGTGGTGGTGGAAATCCGCCTGATCTTCAAGGCGCTGGGCTGAGGAGGGGAGACGCAGGATGCCGGCATCGGGCGAGGACGGCAACCAGGTCGCCAACAACCGCGCCTCCGCTATCGCCCGCTGACCGCCGACTGGATGGCGGAGAATTTGGCGGCCGGCCCTTGAAACCCGGGAATTGGGCTCCGAAATCTTGTGTTGGAGGGGCGCGGCCGATATAATCCGCGCCCGGTGGTAATGTGCTGCCTTCGCACCCTCCCTTCAGTCGATCACCAAGCCTATTCGACGTTGAAGGATGGCGTCCTTTCGTGACGTTCGGGGGCTTGATTTGAGGTTTCGGCGGCTTCGGCTGGAATGGGTATTGGGGACGATTGATGGCTTCTTCTTCTGGATCAGGTGGCAACGGTTCGAACGGTTTGGACGGCGCGTTCAAGATCGGGGTGCCGGACATCCACATCTCGGTTCGCCAGGCGTTTGGGATCGACGCCGACATGGAGGTTCCGGCGTTCAGCGAGACGTGCGAGCACGTGCCGGACGTCGACGATGCGTACT
>JADFIX010000451.1 GCA_022566435.1 Planctomycetota bacterium | reverse complement strand
TAGAGCAGTTCCCGTTTTCGTATACCGGGTCAAGTACCATGCGCAGCCCATCGAGCGGCGAGAAACCGCGCAGGCTGAAGCCTGCGGCTCGGAACACAGAAACGGGAAGTGCTCTAGCCCAAATCCAACGTGCGCTGCGCAACGGCATTCGCGTGGCTGCTTGGACGTTTGATGAGCATTACGGAGAGAGCTATGCCTTTCTGGACGGCCTCGACGCGTTGGGGCAGACCTACGTGGCGGAGGTGCCCTGCAACTTCCATGGATGGGCCGTGGTCCCCCGGGTTCTCTACCGGGCGACGCCCCAAGAGATGCGAAAAAAGGGCCGAAAACGGCGGTATCCGCGGCTTGCGAAGAGGGCGGCCAAAGCCAGCGAGGTGCGGAACTTGTTGAACCACTCACCCTCGTTCGCCGGCCAGTCATGGACGCCTATCCACATCAAGGATGGCGAGAAAGGGCCCATGGTGCGCGAGGTCAAGATGATCGAGTTTCGGATGCAGCGAGACGGCTTACCCACGAGGCCGCACTGGTTGATCGCAGCGCGGAATCCAGACGAGCCCGGCGATGTAAAGTTCTTCGTATCGAACGCCTCAGGTGGCACGCCGTTGGAATGGCTCGTGTACGTGGCCTACTCTCGTTGGCCGATCGAACAATGCTTCAAAGAGGAAAAAGATGAGCTTGGCTTCGATCATTTCGAGGTCCGCGGTTGGCGATCGATTCATCGGCACATGGCGCTCACCCAGGTGAGCCACCTGTATCTGAACAAGATGCGAGAACAGTTGATTGCCGAGGAAGAAGCGGAAGAAGAGGCGGGCGTTTTTTCCCTACCGAGACAGCGACGACAATCGCCCCACGTACCCGGTCGAAAGCCTTACGCTCAATCAGATTCGCGATGCCCTGGCCGCCTGGTGCCGAGCTTGGCGCTTGGGACGGGTTGGCCGTAAGCGCCTGCTGGAGCACGCCGCATGGGTAATCAGCTACACCCGAAACCACAACGCCGCCGCCAAGGTTGGCCATCGCAAAACAACGCTCAAGAAGCTACGAGAACGCGGCATCGATGTGGCCAACATACGGACCTGTGTAGGAAGTGACTTTGCGCTGTAGTGTTAATTAATTGATGGGATTCGTAATGCGATTCGGAGCCCTCCTCCAGGGTGTGCCGGTATGTCCCAGTTGTCCGCATATTCTTGCTCATTCCTCCACTTGGCGAGTACGCGAGGTCTTCAAAGATATCTGTTCACAGTGGAGCATCGACCACGCTGACAAGGCATGTGCACGCACTGGTCCGCAACGCAGCGCTTGACGGTTCCGCAGACCAGTTTTCTTCGTATCCGATAGCGCAAAATCGCGTCAAAACAGGATTACTGATCCGCTGATTTGTCCTTCCTGGCAAGCTTCGCCAGATAGCTCTCGGATGAGCCGGCGGATGGACCGGCACCCTTGGCGGGAGGCGGCCCGGGCGAAAGACCGTCAAGCTCGACAGGCTGATCCGCCTTGGATGCCCTGCCGCTTTTCGGACGCCGTATCGGTTCCATGTCGATGAGTTCCGGCTCGTTTCGTGTGCGAGGCTTCGCTTGGGTCGCGGCCTTGGCACTGGCAAGATCAGAGACCAGGGGCGAGTCCTTGGACGCGGACAACACGGCGACATCCTCCTCTTCATCGTCTTGGTCATCCGCCGTTTCGATTCGCCACATGTCGAGAAAGTCTCTGCCGTTCCGCAAACCGGAGGTCAGAAATGACCCGCCGCTCACAAGAATCACTAAAGATTGCACCCACCAGCCACCGTCGATCAACATGAACCCCCCGGCGAGGGCGATCATCGCACCCAAGACGATCGATGCAGCCGCGTCCGCAGCCAGCGCCGGCAAATGGCCCAAAGAGAGCCACGCCGAGACGCCCACCATCACCAAGCCTCCGACTCGAAGCGCCAAAAAGAGCAAGGACGCGCCCACGGAATACCATCCCGAGCCGCCGGCAGGCTCGTCCAAGAAGATGAACCCGAAGAAAATCATCAGGCCGGCGGCGATCGCCGCCCCACCCGTATTGCTACGTACGGACGTGCCCAGGTCGATGATTCTGCCGCTACCAGCTTCCGACGCCATCGAAACGCTTCCTTTCAGTCGCCACAACAGGCGAAATGGATTCAACGCCCTTTTCTAAAACGCCGCCCTTGGCTCCGACATCGCGGCGTCCCACGTGCAGCGGTCGGCACGGTTTTGCAACGACCAGCTTGGTCGCATGCCGCGTCAGGGCATGACGAACTTGTGCTCCTCAGGGCGAATCGTCAAAACGGCGCACGGCGCCTTTCGAACCACCTTTTCCGTCGTACTGCCCAATAACATACTCGCAAATGCCCCTCGCCCATGGGTGGCCATCACGATCAAGTCCATCTCCTGTGCGCGAACATAGGCGATTATTTCCGAAAAAGGTCTGCCGCTGGCCACATGGGTCGTGGGCGGCCGGTCCAGGCCGTCGAGGTGCTCTTCACGGAACTTCGCCATGCGGCTCGTCGCCAGATCGATCATGTCATCGATCGGCGGACTGACGGGAATACTCTCAGGGCCCATCGCGCTCCAGTATTGATAGGCCTCGTCGACAACGTGCAGGCAGTGGAGCTGAGCTTGAAACGAGCCTGCCATTTCTCGTGCGAACGGTAGCGCACCCTGCGCGAGGTCCGAGAAGTCGGTGGGAAACAAGATATTCGCAATTCTCAATGACATGGCAAGCCTGGGTCGAGACGGTCGATACCCTTCACTATGATTCTAAACAGCGACCGGCCCTGGGTCAATCGAAAACGGGTTTCCTTCCGCAGATTTGACAGTACAATACAGTTCGCACGAGATACGGCGGTGGACGGCGATCGACCGTTCCGGCTTCGTACATGAGGACTCTGAGCTTGGAACTGAACGTTCTACACGGCGAAGGAAGAAAAGCGCGGCGGCGCTTGCCACCCTGGCTCAAGCGACCGCTGCCCTCCGGGCAATTCGTACGCACACAGGCGGTCGTGGCCCAAAGTGGCGTGGCCACGGTGTGTCAGGAGGCGCGGTGCCCCAATTTGTCGGAATGCTGGTCGAAACGTCATGCGACCTTCATGATCCTGGGCGACAAGTGTACACGGCGATGTCACTACTGCGCGGTGACCACGGCGCGTCCCGAGCCCCCCACCGCGGACGAGCCGGACAGGCTCGCACGCGCGGTCGGCGAACTGGGCCTGCGCCATGTCGTCCTCACCGCAGTCGCTCGCGACGATCTGAAAGACGAAGGCGCGAACCACTTCGCGCGGTGCGTGACGGCGATCCGCCTCGAATCGCCGAACACCACGGTGGAAGTTCTACCGGCGGATTTTCACGCCCGAAAGGAGTGCATTCAGACGCTCTGTGACTCGGGACCTGAACTCTACAACCACAACATCGAAATGGTCGAGCGTCTGACACCGCAGTTTCGCCCGCAGGGTCGATACGCGCGATCGCTGGAAGTCCTCCGCGTCGCCAAGGAGATCGCCCCGCGCATGATCACCAAGTCCGGATTGATGATCGGACTGGGCGAAACGGTGGACGAGTTGCACCAGACTTTTCGCGACCTTCGCGACGTCCACTGCGACGCGCTCACCATCGGGCAATACCTCCAGCCGACGCTGGACAATCATGCACCCGTGGCCCGCTATTACACGCCGGAGGAATTCGATACGCTGGGCGAATATGCCAAAGGCCTCGGCTTTTTGGGTGTGGCCGCCGGTCCCTTCGTACGGTCCAGCTACAACGCGGAAGAAATATTCGTGGAAAGCAAGCGTCGACTGGCCGAGGCCGGGTGATTTTCCATCGCCCTTTGACTAGGACAAGCCGAGTGAGCACGGATGACGCAACACTGGCCGACAGACTTCGCGGAAAATTTCTCGTATTCGACGGACCGGACGGGGCGGGGAAGACGACGCAAGGCGAAATCCTGTTGGGTCTTCTTCAAAGCGCCAACCTGGACGTCGTAACCTGCCGCGACCCCGGCGGGACCGAAATCGGCGATCGCATTCGCGCGGTGCTGCTCGACTTCGACCTATCGACCATGGACGCCGCTTGCGAAGCCCTCCTCTTCATGGCTTCGCGTGCCCAGTTGGTGAAAGAGGTTGTCCGACCGGCAATCGATTCGGGAAAAACGGTGCTTTGCGATCGATTCGTCACGTCCACTTGCGCGTACCAAGGGGCGGCCGGCTTCGACCCACAGAGAGTCATCGAGCTGGCGCGATTCGCGATCGGTGAATGCTGGCCGGACGTGACCCTCATCTTCGACGTCGACCCGGCCAAGGGATTCGAACGCATCGGAAGACATGCTCACCATGCGGGCAAGCATCGCAAGAGGGCAAGCGGCCAAAGCACGTTATTTGAAGATGCCGGGCCCGATGCGATGGAAGCCCGATCCATCGACTACCACCGCCGCGTGCGAAAAATCTTTCTCGACGTTCATCAATACTACCCCACACCGGTGATCACCGTCGACGGGTCCGGCGACCGGAAAGCCGTACACCAGCGGGTGACCAAGGAGTTGCTTCGTGTCCTTGGCTGATGTGCGACATCAGGATCACGCCTTCCTTCAGGTGCAGCGCGCGCTCGCCGCGAATCGCTTGCCACATGCCTATCTATTCCACGGACCGCACGGCGTAGGAAAAGAGACCTTTGCCCACGGCCTGGCA
>JADFIX010000450.1 GCA_022566435.1 Planctomycetota bacterium | reverse complement strand
GCCCGCCGAACCAGGTCGTCCACGGGAAGCAGAGACTCCAACTTCTGTACGGTCCCCAGGTCGGCGTGGGTCTCGGGGTGCCGAGGCACGAACGTAGCGGACCGTGGACGCCGGTAACGACCATTTTTCCGAGCCTTGACCGAAGCAGTCCTTCGCCACCTGGATCAAACCTAGGGTTCCCCTGATGACAGAGGCCGCATTAGCGTGTCGTTCTTGCGCTGGAAGCGCACTTTTGCCCGTTCTTTTTCTCGGTGAGACTCCGCTTGCCGATCGGATTCTGACCGAAACGATGTTGCGTCGCCCGGAGCCGACGTTTCCGCTGACCGTGCATTTCTGCCGCGAATGCGGTCTCGTGCAAATCGCGGAAACGGTGCCACCGGAGACGCTTTATTGCGAGGACTATCCCTATTTTTCGTCGTTTTCGGATGCCCTTCTCCGCCATTCGCGAGAGAATGCGGAGGACTTGATCGACCGATACGCGCTGGGTTCGGCGAGTCTGGTCATCGAGTTGGCCAGCAACGACGGTTACATGCTCACCAACTTCCTCGAGCGGGGCATCCCGGTGCTGGGGATCGACCCGGCTGAAGGGCCGGCGCAGTCCGCGCGAGAGCGCGGCATCGAAACACTGGGCACGTTTTTCACAAAAGAACTCGCTGAGAAGCTTTGTCGCGAGGGGCGTTGCGCGGACATTGTCATCGCCAATAACGTGCTCGCCCACGTTCCGGATCTAAACGGTTTTGTCGCCGGTATCCGAGCGATCCTTAAACAAGGCGGATCAGCCGTCATCGAGGTGCCCTATGTCCGCGACCTGATCGAGCACTGCGAGTTCGACACGATTTATCACGAGCACCTGTGTTATTTTTCCGTGACCGCCTTGGCTCGTCTGTTCTCACGACACGCGTTGACGCTCAACGACGTGCGACGGCTGCCCATTCATGGCGGTTCGCTCCGACTTTTCGTGGGGCATGACTCGACCATGAGTACCGCGGTGCAAACGCTGCTGGAAGAAGAGCGATCGCTCGGCGTGGACCGCGTCGATTTTTTTCGTGACTTTGCGAATCGCGTCGAGTCCATTCGAGGCGAGTTGCGGTCCCTGCTGGCGGACCTCAAGCGTGACGGGAAGCGGATCGCCGCCTACGGCGCGGCTGCCAAGGGGGCGACGCTGATCAACTACGTGGACATCGGTACGGACGTCATCGATTTTGTAGTGGATCGAAACACTCACAAGCAGGGCTGCTTCATGCCCGGCAAACACCTGCCCATTTCGCCGTGCGAGCGATTGCTGGATGAGATGCCCGACTTCGTGCTGCTGCTTGCCTGGAACTTTGCGGAAGAAATCATGATGCAGCAATCGCAATACCTCGGTCGCGGCGGGAGATTCATTGTGCCTGTCCCCCGACCCCGTATCGTGGACGCGACTGAAACGGCCAAGAACACAGTCTGATGTCATACGATTGTCCCAACTGCGGCGCGTCTGGTCTCGACGTCTTCTATGAAGCCGGCGAGATTCCAGTACACAGTTGCATCATGTTGAACCGGAGAGAAGACGCGCTGGCGTTTCCCCGGCGGGCGCTGACGCTTGGAGCGTGCCCGCAGTGTGCGTTCATTTCGAACATTCTTTTCGATTCATCCGTCCAGGCGTACACCGCCGGCTATGAGGAGCAGCAGTCCTTTTCTCCGCGGTTTCGGACGTTTCAGACCGAGATGATCGGCGACCTGATTCGCACCTATGATCTTCACCATAAAGACGTGATCGAGATCGGTTGCGGCAAAGGCGACTTTCTCGTCGAGTTATGCGAGACCGGTAAAAACCGTGGGATCGGAATCGATCCGACGAGCGACCCCGAACGGCTGGAAGGGCCCGGCGGTGAACGCGTCCGCTTCCTCAAAGAACTCTACGGTCCACAGCATGCCGATCTGCCGGCTGACTTCGTGTGTTGCCGCCATACCTTAGAGCACATTCCCGCGACCCACGAATTTGTAGGCATGATTCGTGAGGTCATCGGCGATCGTCGTGACGTGGTCGTTTTCTTCGAGGTGCCGGCCGTCGAGCGCGTACTGGAAGAGGAGGCGTTTTGGGACGTCTACTACGAACACTGCTCCTATTTCAGTCTCGGGTCGCTGGCGCATGTGTTCCGGCGCAATCGCTTTGATATCATTGAATTGCGCAAGGACTTCGACGAACAATACCTTCTTATCGTGGTCCGCCCCGTTTCCTCGGTACGCAAGACGGAGCGGGCGAATGAGGACGATATCTCGAAAATTGCCGATGGCGTCGCGACTTTTCGAGAGGGGGTCCGCCGTACGATCGATGGATGGCGCGATCGGCTCACGGCGCTCAAACGACAAGACCGGTGCGTCGCCGTGTGGGGGTCCGGCTCGAAGTGTGTGTCGTTTCTCAGTGCGATGGGGCCGGAGTTGAAGATCGACGCGATTGTCGACATCAATTCGTTCCGCCACGGCAAGTGGCTCGCCGGCATCGGGCGGCAGGTCGAGGCGCCGGAATCGCTGGTCGGCTACGCGCCCGATCTTGTCGTGGTGATGAATCCGATCTACCTGGATGAGATCCAGCGTCACCTCGATTCCATGGGCATCTCCGCCGAAGTGACGGCTGTCTAAGCCAACGGCGCTGCCATGCGACGGCCTTCATGACTGAAACAGAAGTTACCGCCGAGAGGGAACCGACCGGCGAGTCGGTGTGTCCGGTCTGCGGCCACGAGGGACTCACCGCGTTCTGGGAAGCCAAAGACGTCCCCATCTTCTGCAACATCTTGTGCGAGTCGCGTGAAGAAGCGCTCGCCGTGCCGCGGGCCGGCATTTGTCTTGCCGTGTGTCGTTCTTGTGGCTTCATCTGCAATACCAAATTCGATTCGAGCCGAATCGATTACGATCAGTCATACGAAAACGCCCTCGAGTTTTCGCCTCGTTTTCGGGAATACGCCGAGAGACTGGCAAACCGACTCATCGAGACCTATGGCGTTCGCGGGAAGCATGTGATCGAGATCGCCTGCGGTGACGGATATTTCCTCAATCTGCTCAGTCGACTCGGGGGTAACACCGGGGTGGGGTTTGACCCCAGCTATCGCCGTACGGCCATGGGCGCATCCGATCAATCGGGTGTCACGATTATCGCCGACTATTACGGTGAGAAGTACGCCGATCAACCCGCGGACCTGATCTGCTGCCGCCATGCCTTGGAGCACATGGCAAATCCGGTGGGCTTCGTGCAAACGATCCGGCAGTCCATCGGGCAAGACGATCGAACCATCGTTTTTTTCGAAGTTCCCGACACGATGTTCATTTTCCGTGACTTGAGCGTGTGGGATATCATCTACGAACACTGTTGCTACTTTACGGTTCCGTCGCTGGTGACAACTTTCCACAGGGCCGGCTTCGACGTGGACTGGTGCGAGAGCGCATACGACGGGCAGTTCCTCACGATCGCCGCGCGGCCGGCCATCGCCGGTGTCAAACCATTTGAGGATTCCCGGTGTTCGTTGGCCAACGTACTGGCATCGGTCGAACGGTTTGCCGGTTCATGTAAGCAAAAGTGCGCCACGTGGGCATCGCAGTTCGGCCGCATCGCTTCCAGCGGCAGCAAAGCCTTGCTGTGGGGAGCGGGCTCGAAGGGCATCACCATTTTAAACACCTTGCGAGAATCCTGCGGCGAACGTGGGGTCGACTACGTCGTGGACATTAACGAGCGCAAGCAGGCTGAGGAAGAGATCAGGTCCAATGCAGAGCGATTCGAACGATGGAAGGCTTCCAACTTTATCGGAATCATACAATCCAATGCCAGGGGAGATATCATTGACGCCAACGATACACTCTTGGCCATGCTGGGGTATACAAGACAAGACTTGGTTGAAGGAAATCTAGATTGGACTAAGTTGACCCCACCGGAGTTTTTGCACCTTGATAAGACAGCCATAGAAGAAGCTGCGGATAAAGGCTATTGGACCCCTTTCGAAAAAGAATACTTTCATAAGGATGACCACCGGGTACCTATTATTATTGGCGGATCGATATTCAAGGAAGACCCTGACGAATATATTGTATTTATTATTGACATCTCCGATCGCAAGCAGGCTGAGGCCAGCCTGCGCCAGGCGCAAAAGCTCGAATCCATCGGCACGCTGGCCGGCGGCGTGGCCCACGAGATCAACAATCCGATCAACGGCATCATGAACTACGCTCAGCTTATCAGCGACCGGCTCGACCCGGAGAGTCCATTGCGCGAGTTTTCTGATGAAATCGGCCAGGAAACCAAGCGCGTGGCCAAGATCGTGCGTAACCTGCTCGCCTTCTCCCGGCAGGAAAAGGAGTCCCACAGTCCGGCGAGAATCGTCGACATCGTGGACGGCACGGTCTCTCTCGTCCGCACGATCATCCGCCGCGATCAGATTGCGCTGGAGGTGGACGTGCCCGACGACCTTCCCAAGATCAAGTGCCGCAGCCAGCAGATTCAGCAGGTGCTGATGAACTTGCTCACCAACGCCCGCGACGCTCTGAATGAACGCTACCCCGAGCACGACCCCGACAAGATCATGACGGTGACCGTGCGGCCGTTCGAGAAAGAAGGCCAGCCCTGGTTTCGCGTCGCGGTCGAGGACCACGGCGTCGGCATTTCGGCCGAAATCCGCGACCGCCTGTTCGACCCGTTCTTCCAGGTCGGGACCGGCGTGCA
>JADFIX010000449.1 GCA_022566435.1 Planctomycetota bacterium | reverse complement strand
CCAATTCGCTGTACAAGCGCCAACGCATCCGACGGACCGACAATCGCTTTTTGATGGCAGTGGGCGTGATAAAGCAATCGCGGAACACGCCGCAGCGTGCCCAACGCGTGAGCATCTTCCTGCAGCAGCCGATACAAAAACGTCTCGAGCATCAACGCTTGCGACGCGATTCGCTTGGCCGCACGATTTCGCACAAGTTGCGGGTACTCGTCGACCAGCGTGAGGATGCAGCTCGGCTCGGTTCCGACGATCGGTACGCCGTCGCGCGACCAACTGGCAAGTATACATACATTCCTCTCCGCGGCGATTTTCGCCTCCGCCAGCAGTCCCTTGCTGATGGCCGGTCGCCCGCAACAGACGATGTCCGGGCAGACCACCTTGAAGCCCGCGCGCTCGAGCAAGCGAACGGCGGCCACCCCGACTTCCGGCTGAAAGTAATTCGTCCAGGTGTCCACGAAGTAAACCACTTCGCCGCGCGGCGCTTCTTGCGATTCTCTCGTCTTGCCGTGGCGACGAAACCATGCGCGAAACGTCCGTATGGCGAAGCGCGGCAGCGAAATACGCCGATCAAACCCGAAGTATCGTTCGCCCATTCGTCGAAACGTCTCACTTCGCGTCACAAGATTGCTCAAACGGGGAACCCGGCTCGCCCAACGCGCCAGATTGGGCATTTCCACCACCAGCCGGTCGCCGCGATCGACCCCGAATCGCCGGTTCCGATTCGCCAAAAACTCGGCCTTCAAACGCGCCATATCCACACCCGTGGGACACTCCGTTTTGCACGCCTTGCACGACAAGCACAAATCCATCACCTCATCGAGCTGCGGATCATCCAGGCCATCCAGCAAGTCACGATTCGACAAGGCGACTCGAAGCGCGTTCGCCCGCGCCCGAGTCGTATGAAGCTCGTCGCCGGTCGCGACAAAAGAAGGACACATCGTCCCCACCATTCGTTGCCGACACTGCCCCACGCCGCTGCACATTCCCGCCAGACCGGCCATACCACCCTCGGCCGAAAAGTCCAGATGGGTCTTCACGTCCACCGCCCGAAATTCGGAACCGAACCGCAGGTGTTCCGTCATCGGCATAGGATCCACGATCTTGTTTGGATTCAGCACTCCGTCCGGGTCGAAGAGTCCCTTGACCCGCCGGAATGCCTCGATAATGCGAGGACCGTACTGTTTTTCGAGCCAGCAGGATCGGACAATGCCGTCGCCGTGCTCGGCGGTCATCGTCCCGCCGAATTCGACCGCCAGACTGCTGACCGCTTCCGCGATGCGGTGCATTCGTGTCACGTCATCGGCACGCTTGAGATTCAAAACCGGGCGGACATGCAAACAACCGACGCTGGCGTGAGCATAAAAGCCGGCGTCGACGTCTTCCCGATCGAGGATCGTCTTGAACCGGCTAATGTATTCTTCGAGCCTCGATGGATCGACGGCCGTATCTTCCACAAATCCGTACGGCTGCTTGTCACCCGGCTTGGACATCAACAGACCCAAGCCGCGTGTTCGAAGCTCCCAGACTGAATCCTGCTCGTGGGGATCGAGTACCGTCACGATGGCATCCGTCCGTCGACGGACTTCCGCGTTTTGCACGAATCGTTCAAGCTTTGAAGACACCTCGTCCTTGTCGTCACCGAAGAACTCGACGACAAGCAAGGCGTCCGGATCGCCTTGGAGGAAACCCAGGCGATCGCGAAGCGCCGCGCCGGATCGTCCGGCGTCGATGATCATTCGATCGATCAGTTCGATGGCCGAAGGCTGGAATTGAATAATACCCGGCGTGACCGCCACCGCCGTCAGTAGATCGGCGAAATGCAACACCGCCAGTCCCTTCGCCCGGGGCAACGGCGTAAGTTTCAATTTCGCGCCGACCACGACCGCCAAGGTACCTTCGCTGCCGCAAAGAAGTTTGATGACCTCGACTCGTTCACCCGGCGTCCCCAAGCGGTCCAATCCATATCCACCGTTGCTCCGAAGGATTCTTGGAAACCGTGATTGAATCTCCTCGTAATATTCGTCACGGATTTGCCCCAGAACGGTCTCGAGTCGGGCGGTGTCTTCTGTGCGGACCGTGGATGCGCAAGGGTCAATGGGCGGGGCGTCGCCGAGCGACACGACGGCCCCGTCGGCCAAAACCACCACGAGCCCCAACACATGATCCACGGTTCGTCCGTACACGATGGAGTGCGCCCCGCAGGAATTGTTGGCGATCATCCCTCCGATGGTCGCGCGACTACTGGTGGCCACATCCGGCGCGAAGTGCAAGCCATGCATGGCGACACTTCGGTTCAGATCGTCCAGTACAACGCCCGCCTGCACGTCCACGGTCTTTTGTTTCGGATCCACCGCGGTCACACGAGACATGAATCGCGAAAGATCGAGTTGCACACCGAACCCGACGGCTCCGCCGGTCAACCCGGTCCCCGCCCCGCGGGCGATGATCGAAGTGCCAAACTGACGACATGTTTCGACGACGGCCGTGACATCGGACACATCGCGCGGGAACACCACGCCTCGGGGTACGATTTCGTAGATGCTGGCATCCGTGGCGTAGATCGCCCGCGACAAGCGATCGAACCGTACCTCTCCACCGACCCGTAAGCGGAGTGCATCGGCCAATTCTTCGGATGAATCGGCGCCGTTCGGCGGTCCGGTAGAACTCTTCACCTGTAGGCTACTCCTTTAGCGGAAATGTGGCATGGGACAGGTCCAGCTTGCGATAGACGGCGGCTGTCCGATCGGCCATCCCGCTCATCGGATGATAGGTGCGCACAAAATCGCGACCGGTTGTGGCAATTCGCTTCGCATAAGCTCGATCGGTAAGCAGTGTGTCAATGAGATCGGCCGTCGCCTCCGGGGTCGATCCGGAATCCAACAAGGCCGTCTCGCCGTCCCGCAGGTAGTCGGACACGGCGCACGGATGAGCCACCACGGCCATGCCAATGCCCATCGCTTGCAACGGGTTGATAAGGAAAGTGCCGTTGTCGGCCGGACGCACGTATAGGTCACTGCTCTTCATGGTGTCCGCCGGGTCGCCCCATGGTCGCGCAAATGTAATGCAAGATGACATACCCTTGTCTATCACTTGCCGTCGCAGATTGGTTTCCTGAGGACCCGTCCCCAAGAGGAATACGAGCAGATCCCGACCCCGCTCTCGCAGGATGCGCGCGGCGTCAACCAAACGATCGACGCCGCCGTGTTTGTCGAAGTCCGTGGTGCACAACAGAGTCGGTCGGCGGTTTGGCGACGAAAAACAGGCGATTTCTTGCGATGCCAGGACACCTGGACGAATGAGCTCCGTCTTCTCCGGTGCGGTGCGAAACTGTTCCCGCAAAACTTGCGCCAGCGGCAGGCTGTAGGGCAGATACGCACCGACGCGAGCGTCTTCGACTTGGGCCAGTCCCTCGCAGTCGGCCAACGATGTCACCTGAATCACCAGGTCGGCTTCGTACACTTCGGCGATCGCCGACGCCAACTCATAGGACCCGACCGAAACCGCATGCACGATCGTCGGCGGACTCGGCGCCAGCAATTCCAAGACCTTGGCGATGCGCCGGTTTCCGGCCAGCCACGTCACCGGCTGATGGACGACCGTACGAATCGGCCCGAACGATAATTCCTGGATTCTCTCATCCGGACAGATCAGTTGGACGGCGACGGCGTGATCGATCAAGCCGATGACCAAGTTGCGAAGAACTCGGTGAAGGCGGGTGTAGGCCTCCCCATCCACGCAAAGGGCGACCGAGACGGCGCGAGAACCTTGGTTGTTCGGCGTTTCCGACACGACCGCAATGACATCACCCTCTGCCTTCCCTGTCAACCTCGTCCCACCGGCGCGGATTGCGTTCGGGCGACACCCGCGCTATGCTGGTCTCCAGTTGCACGGAACACGCTGAAAGTTTTCGAGAATCCACGTGAAGATCATCCATTCGATCGAGGCTGACGAACTGCCAATTGGCCGATCGGTCCTGACGATCGGCAATTTTGACGGCGTTCACCGCGCCCATCAGCAGCTTATTGCCCAGGCCGGCTTGCTCGCCGCCAACACCGGCGGGCCGGTCGTCGTCCTCACCTTCGAGCCGCACCCGCTGAGCATCGTCGCACCGGAGCGAGCCCCCGAACGGCTTCAGTCGCTGGACGAGAAAATCGAATGCCTGGCGCAGGCCGGCGCCGATATCGTGGTCATCGCTCGGAGCGACCGCGCCCTTCTAGGTCTCACGGCGGAAGAATTCGTGGAAAACGTGATTCGAAAACGCTTCAACCCCACCCATATCGTCGAGGGACCGTCTTTCGGGTTCGGACGCGGACGCCGCGGGACACCGCAGCGACTCGCGGAACTGGCTGGGGCTTTCGGCTGCGAAGTTCTCATCGTCGAACCCGTGATGCTGCGACTGAACGAAGGCGAATCACTGCTGGTGTCTAGTTCGCTCATCCGCAAGCTGGTCAGCGAAGGCAAGGTCCATCGCGCCGCTCTCTGTCTGGGCAGACCCTTTACACTTGGCGGGACGGTCGTCGAAGGCGATCGCAGGGGCCGCTCACTCGGGTTCCCCACCGCGAATCTCGACGTGCAAGACCAGCTTCTACCCGCCGACGGTGTGTATGCGGGGCATACGACGATCGACACGGAACAATTCCTTTGCGGCATCAGCGTAGGCCGACGCCCGACGTTCGACGAACGAACACAT
>JADFIX010000448.1 GCA_022566435.1 Planctomycetota bacterium | reverse complement strand
CTGTAGCTGGGAAACAAGATTCGATGTTGCTCGGTGCCGCCGACGGTGATGCGCATCTCCGCGCCCAACGCGTCACTGCCGTGCTTATTCAGGACTCGAAACATGATCCAGCTTCCACGCTTACCGATGTGGTTGCGCAAGAGGTGCAACGGGGCGTCTTTGTTGACCACCACGACGTCGATATCGCCGTCGTTATCGATGTCACCTCCGGCGGCACCACGACTCGTCTCGATCAGCGTGGGATTCGTCCCGCCCAGCGGTTTCACCAACTCGAACTTGCCGCCCGCAAGTCCGCGAAACAGAAGGTTCGGCTGGGCATAAGGATCGTCGGGAGAAAACTGACGACCACCCATCGCCACGCCGCCGTCGGCGATGAACACGTCCCGTCGCCCGTCATTGTCGAAATCCGACATGCTCAATCCGAAACCGGTAAACCCGATACTGGATGCCGCCAGCCCTGTCGTCGACGTCGTATCCTCGAACCACCCGCCGTGGTTCAGATAGAAGGTGTTGGTCTCGTTTCGGATGTGGACCATGAACAGGTCCAGGTCGCCGTCCGGCTCCAGATCGAAAGCGACGACGCCCATGCCCGCCTCGGCGACACCATTAATGTTGAGGGCACAACCGGCAAGCAAAGCGCCGTCTTCGAAACGGCCCCCTCCCTTGTTGATCCACAACCTGTTCGGGCCCCCATCATTGGTCACGTAGAAATCCAGGCGTCCGTCACGATCGAAGTCGCCGCAAACGATACCCAATCCGTTCCCCAGGGTTCGAGCGAGTCCGGCGGATGCGGTCACATCGGTGAATGTTCCGTCGCCATTGTTGTGGAACAGGGTATCGGGCGCCGGCGCGTCGTAGTTGGTCGGCGCGCAGTGCGTGCGGACGTTGCTTTGCGACATGCAAACGGTTTCACGATCGACGGTCCAGTACAGATAGTTGACGACGAATAGATCGAGGTGACCGTCTCCGTCGTAGTCGGCGAACGCGCAACTCGATCCCCACTTGGTATCGCCCACGCCCGCCTCCGCGCTGACATTGCTGAAGGTACCGTCGCCGTTATTTCGGTACAGCACATTGGGACCGAAATTCGTCACATACAGGTCCGCATCACCGTCGTTGTCGTAGTCGCCGTATGTACATCCCATTCCATAGCCGGTGTCACCCGTACGACTCGACGCGGTCACGTCTTCAAAAGTACCGTCGCCGCGGTTGCGATAGAAAATGTTCGTGGGCTTGATACCGGGCTTGGTCTTGAGGTGCCCGCCCTGCACGACGTAAAGATCCAACCATCCGTCGTTGTCATAATCGAAAAGGCACGCCCCGCTGGTGACCGTCTCCGGGAACAAGTAGCTCCCATCATCACCGGACGTATGAACAAACGTGATGCCGGCATCCGAGGTCGCTTCCGTGAACCACGAATCGTCTTTCTGCGGTGCAGGCTGATCTTCGGTGCCGTCGCGTCGACAATTGAGCGCCATCGCAAGGCAAACGATAATAACGCCCCACGCCCAGTTTCCGATTCCGTGTGGTGCCAATCGGCGGCGTGTCGGACGGTGCGAATTCCCCCGACGCACGGTCGGATTCAATGCACTCTCCTCCTTTTTCTCATGGGCAAACTTGTCCGAGACGGTCCGTCATGCGGATGACGAGATCATGATTCGGCGCCACTTCTTGTGCGTTCGCCAACGCGACTTCAGCCTCCTCACAATCGCCCGTGCGAATACAGGCCTCGCAAAGACGCAGATGCGCCTGGATCGAATTGGGCACGTGCGCCGCCAATGTGGCATAGTGCAGTTTGGCATCTTCCGGGCGATCCAGCGCCATGTAGGCGTTGGCTATGTCGAAACGAACCGTATGGTTTTCACCCTCGAGACCCAAAAAATCCTCGAGCGACGCGACGCCCTCTTCCTCTCGATCCATGCGAATGAGGACTCTGGCTCGGGTCAGATACGCCTGGGATACCGTGGGCCCGAGTTCGATCGCCCGATCCGAATACTGCAGCGCCTTCGGCAAACTCCCCAGCCCGAGATGGCAAGCCGCAAGATTGATCGACGTGGCCGTCGCGTTGTCTCCGATGGATTCAGCCTGCGTGAGCAGCGCCAGGGCTTTCTCGAATCGTTGCGAGTCCATGTAGGCGATCGACAGATTGTTCAGGACTTCGACGTTCTCCGGATGAAACTTCAACGTCACTTCCAACACCTCGACCGCCTCGTCGGGCTCTTGGGACTTTAAGAGCCTCTCGGCCTTCCGCACTTGATAGGCCACACCCATCCGATGCTTGTTCAGTTCCGCCGACCATCGATCGGTCATGAACTGCTGCGGCGCACCCGATCCTTTGGCCAGCTCCTTTTTCGCTTCTTCCGGTTTGCCCAATCCGCGATAAGCCAATCCCAGGAGGTAATGCGCCTTTCGATGTTGCGTCCCCAACTCAAATGCTTTTTTCAAGAGGCGCTCTGCCTCAGCATACTCGCGCTGCCGGATTTTCACGTCCGCCATGCCAATATAGCCCGCTGGGGCCTGTGCCATGCTGTCCATAACCCTCTGGAAGGCTTCGCCCGCCTTGTCCGTGGCGCCTTCTTCAAGGTAAATAATCCCTAAACGAAAGTGGGCAGGCGCGAACGTAGGGGCCCGCTGCACAAGATCCTGCAGCATCCGCTTGTACTCATCCATCTCTCCCATCTTGAACGTCGCCACCGCCGAGTAATACGTCGGCATCACGCTGCCGGGGCGGTGTGCGAGCACTTTCTCGAAACAGTCGTCGGCCTCTTGCCACAGTCCGTTGGCGAAATAAACCTGCCCGAGCGTCACATGGCTTTCGACCTCGGCCGAATTCGCCTTTGCCGCACGGATATGCGCGGCGACGTACGCCCTTATCTGAGGGTCCAGTGCCTCCAAGTCATCCGGTTCGGTCACCGCGATGGGCGTCACAGTGGGTCGATCAACAGCAGGGACTGGCAACTTGCGAGACGGAACCGGCGTGTCCCGCTTGTTTGGTACGATTGCGGCGGTTGGCCCCTCGTTGGATGGGCGGTTCCATAAACCTATGGCGCCGAGAACGAGGACCACGGCGACACCTGCGAGGAGGAGGATGAACGTTCGACCACCGGGTCTATCGGAGTCCGCGGCGGCGGCGGATTGGGTGCTTGCCTTACTGCCGCTCTTACGCGATCGGGAAGGGTTTTTCCTGCTCGACCTGCCCATTGCGAGTGACTCCTCTTATTTCCGTTCTTTCCGAATCAGTTTGAGACCGACCTCCGCCGATCCATTCCATGCGCACGGACACGTCGACGAATCTCGGCCTGCCGCCAACCGCGACGACTCGGCGGTGCCTGTGAGGATGCCTGCCACGCGAACGCACCCGCCAAGCTGGAGACGCATGGCAGTATATCGGCCGCTGCCGAGGCCACCAGGATGCGTCCGTTTTTCGGAGGTGCGGGTTCATATAACCTGTATCCTTTGATATACTCAAATCGGATAATCCGTATGCACAGGAAGGTACTGATGAAGAATGCCTCGCTACTGATCACAATCCTGACGATTCCCGGACTCACTCTTGCCGCACCCGACGCCTCCCGCAAAAGCCGCGCGGTGACCGGACGACACGCCGTCGTGGCCACGGACTCCGAGTTTGCTTCGCACGCCGGTCTCGAAATCCTTCAGGCCGGCGGCAACGCCGTGGACGCCGCCGTCGCGGTGTCCTTTGCGCTGGCGGTGGTACGACCCTACAGCACAGGCATGGGCGGCGGCGCTTTTACGATCCTCCGTTTCGCGGACGGCCGCCTTTTCGTCCAGGATGCCCGCGAGTCGGCACCAGCGGCAGCCCGCGCCGACATGTTCGTACAGGCAATGCGCGACCACCCCGACCAATCGCAACCCAGCCGAAACGGGCACCTGGCGGTGGCCGTTCCCGGATTGGTGGCAGGAAGATGTCAACTATTGGAGCGGTACGGAACCTTGCCGCTCAGTCGACTGATCGAGCCTGCCCTTCGCTTGGCCGAAACTGGATTTCCAGTGGACAAGCACTATGTCGCGGCCGTGGAGGGCGTGTCGCGCATCTACGCTCGAGAGCCCACGCTGAAGGATCGTTGCGCCTACGTGTTCCACACCCATCTCCGCGATGGTCGCTTGCCGAGTGTGGGCGACGTCTTGACGCAACCCGCGCTCGCCCGGCTACTTCGCGCGATCGGTGAGGGTGGTAGCGAATTCTTCTACCGCGGTCCGGTCGCGACGGCGATCGCCCGCGAGATGCGACAATCCGGCGGCATACTGAATGCAAAGGATCTTTTTGAATACCGTGTGAAGCACCGCACGCCGGTCCGGGCGACTTATCGCGGTTTCGATCTGATCCTCATGCCGTCCCCCTCATCCGGAGGCGTCGCCCTTGCCCAGACTCTCAATATCCTCGAAGTGATCGACTTCAAAACGCTAACCAAGACCGATCCGCGACTCGCGGTTCATTATCAAATCGAAGCGATGAAACACGCTTTCGCCGATCGCGCCCGCTGGTTCGGTGATGCGGATTTCTCAACCGTTCCGGTCGACCGATTGGTCTCCAAGACATACGCCCGCGAACTCGCCGCCCGATCCTCTGGCGAGCTGCGCCAGCAGCTTCTTCGCGCCTGGATTCGTGGCGACCGCGTTGTGCGAGAAGAGCTCCCAGCTCTCGCCGTTGTCCTTCGACTCGTACGAGCCGCCCGC
>JADFIX010000447.1 GCA_022566435.1 Planctomycetota bacterium | reverse complement strand
CATCCCGCATTCCCACGGCGTTGGTCAAAGAAATCGCGCACACCGGTGCCATCGCCAAGAGTGCATGGGCCAAAGCTCGCGAGCAGGCCAAGTTCGCGGATTTCGCACCGCACCTGGAAAAACTGCTTGAATTGAAGCGGCGCGTGGCCGAGCATGTCGGCTACGAATCCGAACCGTACGATGCGCTGATGGACGAATTCGAGCCGGGCGCGAGGGCTTCGGAAATCGAAAAACTGTTCTCCGAACTCGGGGAGGCAACGGCCGAGCTTCTCCGCAAACTGATGAATGTCTCGCAACAGCCCGATGCATCGATTTTGACGCGAAATTACCCGAGCGCGGCGCAAGAAAAGCTTTCGCGGCACATGGCGGAGTCGCTCAACTTCGACTTCGGCGCGGGACGAATCGACGTGGCCGTCCATCCATTCTGCTTGTCCATAGGCGGCGCCCGCGACGTGCGAATCACGACACGATACGAGGAGAACTTTCTTCCGGCCGCCATGTTCGGCACCATGCACGAGACGGGGCACGCGCTCTACGAGCAAGGACTCCGGTCGGCGCATACCTTTACGCCCGCGGGCGAATTCGTGTCACTGGGCATCCACGAGTCTCAATCCCGCATGTGGGAAAACCTTGTGGGTCGCAGCCGGGCATTCTGGACCTATCACTTCGATTACGTGAAGGGCCTATTTCCCGATGCGTTGGGCGATGTCGGGCTCGAACAGTTCTATCGTGCGATCAATACGGTCAAGTCCTCGTTCATTCGAGTGGAAGCGGACGAGCTCACATACAATCTGCACATCGCGCTACGGTTTCAGATCGAGCGGTCGCTCATTGCCGGCGACCTCACAGCGGGCGAAGCGCCCGAGGCCTGGAATGCGAAGATGAAGGAACTTCTGGGCATCACACCGGCCTCCGACCGCGATGGTTGCCTGCAGGACATCCACTGGTCCCTTGGCATCTTCGGTTACTTTCCGACCTATGCCCTCGGCAATCTTTACGCGACACAGTTTTTCGAGCAAGCCAGGAAAGACATCCCCGATCTAGACGACCACATTGCGGCCAACGATCACAAGCCCCTGCTCACGTGGCTGCGCGAGCACATTCACAGTCACGGACAGCGTTTCAGGGCCGGCGAGCTGGTCGAACGGATCACCGGTAGACCTCTGTCCATAGAGTCGTTCATGGTCTACGTGACGAAGAAGTTTTCCGCAGTGTATGGTCTATCCGAATGATGCCGCCCGTGCACCGACACAGGTGATTTGAGGGTGGCATGGGTCTCGATGTACATCGGGACCCGTGTCGGCGATCGGATGACCACGGGCATCTCCCTGCGTGTTTGGATTCCATTCGGCAGGGCGATGCCCTGGGCTGTCATGTAGCTGTCCCTTCGGGGCGACGCGTGACCGCAGCCGCAAGTTCAAGCGTGACGGCGAACTAGGTTCCTGCACTCACATCCGCAGTTTGCCGACGCAACCCGAATAGCCAGCGAAAGATTTGCCGGGAAACCTTCTTCAAGTCGAAGACCACAAGATACATGGCCGGGACCGCGACGAGAGTCAGCACCGTCGCAAAAACCAAACCCGCCGAAATGGCGATCCCCATGGGGATGAGAAACTTCGCCTGAAAGGACTGCTCGAAGATCAGCGGGGCCAATCCCAAAACGGTGGTGACGGATGTCAGCAGTATTGGCCGCAGCCGCCCCAGGCCCCCCGCGATCACCGCTTCAAACAACGGCTCGCCGTCTTCCACGCGACGGTTTATAAAGACCATCAAGATCATCGAATCGTTGACCACGATGCCCGTCAACGCCACCATACCGAACATCGACATGATGGTCAGCGGATAATCCATGGCCAAGTGTCCGACGACCACACCAATGAAACCGAACGGAATGACGGCCATCACGATCAGAGGCTGGACATAACTCTTGAACAGGCCCGCGAGCATCACATAAATCAATCCCAGCGCGACCGGAAACGCCGTGCGCAGCGAGTCCATGGACTTTTTCATTTCGAGCTTCTGTCCGCCGAACTCGAAAAGAGTGCCGGGATATTCGCGCTGGAGTTTCGGGAACTCGAGGCTTAGATCGTTCATGACGGTGTCGGCGTTGGTGACGGCCTGATCGCAATCCGCGGTGACCGTGACGGTTCGTTTCTGATTCTTACGTACGATAGAGCCGTAGCCGGTGCCTTCCTTGATGCGTGCCACCTCGGTAAATGGCACCAGCGCTCCCGACGGTGTCGCCACCCGCATGGATTCGACATCGTAAACCCGCGTGCGATACGCCAGTGGGTAGCGTACCATGATCTTCACGTCCTCACGCCCGCGCTGCACCTTCCTTGCCTCGAATCCGTAGAACGCCGCCCGCACCTGTGTGGCGAGCGATCTTGTCGAAAGGCCGAGGGCGCGTGCCGAACCGAATAGCTCGATCTGTATCTCACGGCGGCCGTTATCTGAGTCGTCGATGATGTCATAGACGCCTTCGTAGGATGCCAGCAGGTCCTTGATGGCCGTTGTCGCGGCAATCAGGTCTTCTAACCGCTCTCCGCTTATTTCCACTTGGATGGTGGCCCCGCCGGGACCACCGTGTATCGCGTCAAATTGCAGTTTTTCCACACCTGGAATACCCCTGCTTCCGTCGCGCAGCACGCGCAAGATGTCGTCGCTGCTTCGCGAACGCGTCTCGCCGGGCGTGAGTTCAAGAAAAATCTGCGCCACGTGGGATTGCGGCGGTGTGCCCACACCCTCGTCATCCACTTGGGCGCCGAGTAGCGTGAATAGCGACATCAGTTCCGGAAGCCGCATCGCGGCCTTCTCGATCACGGCCGCCGCCTCCTGCGTCGCCTCGATGGGTGATCCCACGCTCATCTCCATTTTCGCGAACACCGTATCCGAGTCCATTTTCTGGATAAACACAAAAGGTACGTGTCCACCGCCGACCACACCCACCATGATCATCAGCACGGCCAAAAGTGCCGCTAGCGTGACATAGCGATACGCGGCGGCCGTTCGAAGAAGCCTCTCGTAATTCCGTTGCAGAACTCCTTGGATGTATTTATCCTGTAATCGCTGAAGAATGCCCGCGCCGCGCCGCACCATACCCAAAATGCCGGTCCCCGTGACAATTCCATCGCGTTTCTTGGGTTTCAGTCCATGGGCCAGGTGCGAGGGGAGGATCGCCAAGGCCTCAATCAGCGACGCGAAGAGCGCCACACACGCCACCACGGGCAACACCCCGAGCCAGTCGCCCAACTGCCCCTCAATCCATGCCAACGGAAAGAAGGCCACGATTGTCGTGAAGACGGCGCACACGACAGGCCCCGTCACTTCCTCCGTTCCGACGATCGCCGCGAGCTTCGGCTCGACGCCCTGCTCGATCTTGGAATAGACATGCTCCGAGACAATGATGGCGTCGTCGACCAGCAGGCCGAGGATCATGATCAATCCGAATGCGGTGATCAGATTGAGAGTCAGCCCCAAGAATTTCATCGCCATAAGGGCGCCGGTAACGGACAGGACCAGGCCCATCAACACCCAAAACGCCACCCGCCAGTTCAGGAACATGAGAAGCGACAAAAATACGAATGACAAACCCCACAGGCCGTTCCGTTGAAGTAGATCGAGCCGTTGCTCGATGAAGCGTGACAAATCGCGGTGCGCCTCGATTCGAATGCCCTCCGGATAGGGATCGGCCAGGGCCTGTTCATAGACCTCACGCACTGTGTCTCTACCCGACAGTTTGGCCAGCAGACGATCCAACCGTCCGCGCTCCAACGACTCGCCACGCTTTCCGGCGACCATCGCACGAACCAGTTGGGCAATCTCGACGGCATCCTGCTCCGGCGTCTTGCTGATGATGACGCTGATGGCGGGCGACGCCTGGTAACGCCCGATGATGTCCGAATCCTCGAATCCATCGACGATCGTGGCCACGTCGCGCAGTTCGACAATGTTCCCGTACGAATCGCTGCGGACAATGATGTCGTACAGTTCCCGTCCCCGATTTCTTTCGCCCAGCGTTCTGACCGCCACGTTGGAATTCGAGGTGCGAATCTGACCGCCCGGCAGGTCGAGGTTGCTCACCGCAATGGCCTCAGCTACTTCCATGAAAGAGAGGTTGTATTCGGCAAGTTTCTCCGGTCGAACCTCGACGCTGATCTCATCTTTTCTCGTACCGGTCAATCGGACATTCGTCACCCCCGGAAGGGCGAGCACGTCGTTCCGCAGCCGCTCTCCCATGTCCTTGAGCGTTCGGTCGTCGCGCGGGCCATACAAGGATACACTGATGACCGGCAAGGTCGGCTCGAATTTCGCCACGCGCGTTTCGAGCGCTTCTTCGGGAAAATCTTCTTTCGGAATCGAGTCCACCGCGGTTTTGATGTCCAATACAGCCTGGTCGATCGCGTCGAAACCGGACCGCATTTCGACGATGATCGTGCTTCGCCCTTCTGAAATCCGGGACGTGATCTTGTCCACACCGACCACATCCTTGATTTGCTCTTCGATCTTGAGCGTGATGCCTTTTTCTATTTCCGAAGGAGGCGCGCCGGGATAAAGGGTGGCAATGAGTACGCGGTTGGGGCGTGATTCCGGAAAGAGTTCGCGGACGAGTGTCAGCCCGGCGTAAACCCCGCCGCCACCACCGCCAGCTTCATCGCCTGCTCCTGAAACAGTGGCACGCCCAGCGTTCTGTGCAACAC
>JADFIX010000446.1 GCA_022566435.1 Planctomycetota bacterium | reverse complement strand
AGCCGGTTCCCCACAGCCGGCTGAAGAGACTCTGCTCGGCAAAGCTTGTCTTCGCGTGCATCACGATATAGCCGGGCAAGTTCTCGTTCATGCTGCCAAGCCCGTAGCTCAACCAGGCGCCTAGACTGGGTCGCCCGGGAATCTGGCTCCCGGTCTGGATGTAGGTGATCGCCGGGTCGTGATTGATCGCCTCGGTAAACGTGCTGTGAACAACGCAGAGTTCCTTCGCGACCGTCGCTGTGTGAGGAAGCAGTTCGCTCACCCAAACGCCGCGATCGTTATTCTCGTGTTTGGTGAATTTGTATTTACTGGGACACACGGGCAACGTCTTTTGTCGCGCGGTCATGCCCGTGATGCGCTGGCCATCGCGAACTTCGGCGGGCAATTCTTTGCCAAACATCTCCTGCATTTTGGGCTTGTAATCCCACATGTCGTGATGGCTTGGACCGCCGCTCATGAACAAGTAGATCACTCGCTTGGCTTTTGCCGGATGGTGCAGGCCGGTTTTTGTCTGACCGTCATCTGCAAGGAGTTCGGGGGCGAGCAGTTGCGCCATCGCCGCCGTGCCAAGTCCCAGCGCCGCTCGGCCGAAGAGTTGCCGCCGAGTCGTCATCAGTTCGTGTTCGCGAATGGGATGCGTGTCTTTCATTTTGGATTCCAGATCTTTGTTTTGCAGCGAACGGCAGGCGACAGCGAATTCGCAACGTGCCGTTTGTTATTGTAACCTGTCAAAGGAATTGGGTCATCCGTGGCGAGTAGCATGGGCCCCCGGCCCGTGGACAATCGCAAGTAGCATGGGCCCCTGGCCCGTGGACAAGAAGCCGGGCTTCTGAATCGCAAACCGTATCACCACCGAGATCCGATTGAATGCGCGTCAGCGGATCGAGTTGTCGGGCTCAGGTCATGCGGTAGAATGCCGAGATGTCTGGCCCAGTATCCACAGCGATTGCGGCTTTTCTCGGCGTGAAAGCTCTCGAGGTCATTGGTTCCGCGGTCAAGGACCACGTAAAGGGACACGTCAAGCAACTTCTCGCGAAGGGCGAAAAGAAAGCTTTCGGCAAAAAGGAACGCGACGCCCTCACGGATGCCTATGAAAGCGTCCTCACACATGCGTATACGCAGACACTCGATGCCTTGGGCCGCGTGCTCGAACTGACCGGAATCGGATTTCCCGAGTTCGTAGAGTACAAGATCTCGGTCGAGCGCTTCGTGAAGAACGGGAAAATCGCCGAGCATTTGCTGGAGACCGTGCGTGACCTAAGCAACAACAAGTTGCCCAATCCCACAACGCTCGAAAGCGAATGGGATCGGCTTGACGGAAAGTCCATTTCTACGCCTGGCGTCTGGATCATGGTCGCGGCCAACTTTCGAGCCAGCGCAAAAGAAAAGGCCTTCATCACGCCGCAGCTGCGCGATGTACTCAACGCGCAGCACATCGATCAACTCGTGCAACCAGGACAAAAGTTGCTGGGCGTGCAGATCGCTGTGAAGCACGATCAGTACGTTAGCCGGATGCTGAAAAAGTACGCGCCCGTCGAACTGGCGAACATCGCGCCCGCGTATACCGAAGACCCAGGCCAGTTGATCGTCACGGACATCTTCGAGCTGCAGCACGTGCGCGAAAACCCGCCACCGGTCGAGATCACCAAGGACGAATTCGAAAAGCTGGCTCGCGAAGGCAAGCTTGACAAGAACGGCGAGGAAGCGGTCATCGCCTTGCTGGAAGAAGACCTCTGTGTCGTGGGTCTTATGGCCGGAGTTCGCAGGATTGATGCATCGCGATCGCCAGATGCTCGAGGCATTCGCAGAAGCGGGATCGGTGAATCCGAAGCTACAAAAAGGCCGCAGTTCGTTCAAAGCCTCGGCTATGACGGCCTTGTTTTCACTTGCGCCCGATGACGCCACCCGCCAGCTCTTGAGTGAACGCGCCGTCGAGGACGATGACAACGGCGTTCGCGTCAAGGCACTGGAACTGTTGGCGGGTCATGAGCCCTGGGCCGACCACGAAGAGACACTGGCCGCGCGACAACGTTTCATTGAAGAGTGCATTCGCAATGCGGTAGAGCCGGAAGAGCGAGGCGCAGTAGCGTGCGCCTGGTTCGGAACCGTCGCCAGTTCCGACCCACTGTCGGACGCCAAGAAGCGGGTGTTTTCGTGCGACGCGGATAGAGTCGGTCCGTATCTTGACGCGCGTGAACCAGTGTCTAACGAGCACCTCGCGAAAGTGGCGAAGAATGCGAGTCTGAGCGAGGATCAGATCGACGAGATGGTCGAGCAGATGAATGCGACACTGGGATGGGATATCCGCCAAGGGCTTGCCGAGTCGTAGTAGCATGGGCCCCTGGCCCGTGTACAAGCGTGTTATTTTGTTTGCATGAATCACACGGGCCAGGGGCCCATGCTACATTGGCGTGATCAATGACCTTCAACCTTGATCCGCCGCCTGGCTTCCGCGGACTCGATCCGCACGTTCCGGTGAGAATCTACACGCGCAACCTTCCGCACTGGCGACAAGATGGGGCCACCTATTTTGTCACCTTCAACCTTGACGACGCACTGCCAGGCGCGAAGAAGAACGAACTGAAGGCGATGCGACGCGAGTGGGAACTTCGGTATCCGCCACCGCGGGATGAAGCGGTATGGACGGCCTATGCAAAGACGGTGTTTCAAAGGGTGGAGAAATGGATGGACGCCGGATACGGCCGGTGCTGGTTCCGTCAGCGGCAATACGCGGCGGAGTTACAACGTGCCATTCTTCATTTTCATGATCAGCGATACGAGATCGGGTGTTGCACGATCATGGCCAACCACTGTCACCTCATAATTCGCCCGTTCGAGTCCTACGAACTCGAAGAAGAGGTTGGCTCGATGAAAAGTGTCACGGCCCGTTTTGTGAAAAAAGCCGAGTCGATCGATGGCGACTTGTGGCAGCAGGAATCGTGCGAGAGGATCATTCGTGACGAGGAGCACCTGTACCGAACCGTGCAATACATCGGAGCTAATCCGCGTCGCGCCGGCTTACCGCCGGAGTCGTGGTGCCGCTGGATCAATCCAGTCTGGCAGTCAATCGGCTGGGACTTTTGCGACGATCTGTAGCATGGGCCCCCGGCCCGTGTGACTGACGACCTGTAGCATGGGCCCCCGGCCCGTGTGATTAATGTAAACGGGGTGCGCTTGCACACGGGCCAGGGGCCCATGCTACGTCAGTACAACAGGATCGCCACATCGCTGGCCAGCACCGTGATGGCCAACTGAGCCCAAGCCGCATGCGCGGCCGGGTCAAGCTGTTGATCACGTGGCGTGTCGCCGACCGAAAGAAGCGCCAGTGCATCCTTCTCGGTCTTGGCGTAACGCGCGCGCAATGTGTTTAGGAGTTTTTCGCAGACCGCTCGCTCTCGGTCCGTTGGCTTGCGCGAGGCCAACAGCGTGAACAGCACGTCCATCCGTTCGATATCGTCATTGCCTTTCTTCAACACGCGCCCGGCCAGCATGCGCGACATTTCCAATCGCTGGGTTTCGTTCAACAGACCAAGCGACTGCAGGGACGTGTTGGTCCGAGATCGTTTCACGCAACTGACTTCGCGGCTCGGCGCGTCGAATAAGGTCATCATTGGATGTGGGCTAGTCCGCTTCCAGTAGACATACAAGCTGCGGCGATAAAGCTTTGTGCCTTTGTCCTTAACATACTTCTTGGTGTTGCTGGCTGGGTGCATCAAAGCCGACCATAGACCGGCAGGTTGATACGGTTTCACGCCCTCACCGCCCATGTGCGGGTCAAGCAATCCGCTTGCCCATAAGGCGATGTCACGAATCACTTCGGCGTCCAAGCGATGGCCGGGGCCGCGCGCCAGCAGTCGGTTCGCGGGATCATTGATGCCATCGCGCCAAGCCGAGCTTTGCCGAAACGTGCGGCTGGTCACCATCAATCGCAAGATGTGCTTCAAGTTCCAATCGCTGTCGTGCAGTTCGACTGCGAGCCAATCCAACAGTTTCGGGTACGTCGGCTGCTGGCCTTGCAGGCCAAAGTCTTCAGGACTTCGCACCAGGCCTTCGCCGAACGTGCGCTGCCAAATGCGATTGATCAACACGCGGGCGACCAACGGGTGCTCGCGCGCCGTCAGCCACTGAGCCAAGCCCAGTCGGTTTCGCGGTGCATCTTTGGGGAAGGCGCCCATCACGCTGACGATTCCAGGCTCAAGCGGATCCCCGACCGGCAGGTTGTATTCGCCGCGCGTTAACAGCTTCGTCGTACGAGGCTTCGGCAAGTCTTTCGCGACCAACGTCGTCGTGAACGACTTTTCCGCTTCAACGATTCGTTGGGTCAGTGCGATTGCCTGCTTGTGGATCGCCAGCTTTGCGAACAGACCCTTCGGATCAGCCACCATGGCCAGACGGTCTTTCTCACTGGCATTGGCCCATTTTTTTGCCTTGGGCGAATCGATGTCTTGGGGGTTTTGGAAGCTGAGCTTGCCTTCTGCCAGAATCTTGTTGCGGGCTGACTCGATGGCATTCCATTCCTGCCAAGCGGCAACACTGGCGGGCGCTTTGATCGCGGGGGCATAATCATACTTGTTTCCATCCATCGAATGCTCTGCGGTGCTGTTGAAGAACGCGAGCAAGCGATAGTATTCCGTCTGCGGAATCGGATCGAACTTGTGCGCGTGGCAACGAGCACAACCCAGCGTCAGACCCATGAACGCGCGT